>JALUMJ010000224.1 GCA_027040375.1 Campylobacteraceae bacterium | reverse complement strand
TCAAAAAAGCAGTTAGTATATTTTCAGACCCAGATGCTTTAGCGATAAGTCCAAGAAGGCAAACTATATCAACTAGCGGTTTAAGTTCTCAAATAAAAAAATTGGGTGAGATGAACTTGGGAGTATTACTAGCTATCTCTTTACATGCCGTCGATGATGAGCTAAGAGATAAACTGATGCCCATAAATAAAGCTTACAATATAAAATCAGTTATAGACGCAGTAAAAGCATTTCCGATAGATGCTAGAAAAAAAGTTATGTTTGAGTATTTGGTTATGAAAGATTTAAATGATGATATAAAAAGTGCAAAAAAACTCGTATCACTCTTAAATGGTATAAAAGCAAAAGTAAACCTGATATTTTTCAATCCACACCGAGGAAGTGAATTTAAAAGACCAGAGGTAAAAAAAGTTATTGATTTTCAAAGTTATCTTATAAACCATGGTGTTCTGTGCACCATAAGAGAATCAAAAGGGTTGGATATAAGTGCAGCTTGCGGACAGTTAAAAGATAGGAAGGAAAAAAATGAGTATAGTTGATATAGGGGAGGCGGTATTTTTAGTCATAGTTGTTGGTGCCTCCATATTTGGAATTATAAAAGTTATATTTTTTGATAAATGAATATTTTCCAAAAAATAACTATTTATTTGGCAACCCAAGTCTTTCTAACAAGTAGTTTATCTCCAAGATAAATTTCTCCCAAAAATTTATCTCCTTTTTTAAATATTCCAACACCCTTCGGAGTTCCACTCATCACAATATCACCATCTTCTAAAGTACAAAAAGTTGATATTTCATTGATTACAGCATTTGGAGAATGTATCATCAGTTCTACACCACCAACTTGAGTCAGCTTATCATTTATATAAAGTTTCAAATTTAGCAGATTTATATCATCAGTATTTATCGTAACAAAATCGCTAAAAACTCCAGCCCCGTCAAATGCTTTTGCTCTCTCCCATGGAAGTCCTTTTTTCTTCAATTCACTTTGAAGAGTTCTATTTGTCAAATCAAGACCAAATCCAACAGCACTAATTTTTGAATCTTTTATAACAAAAGAGATCTCACCTTCATAGTGCAACTCTTTGCCATGAGTTAGCAAATCATCGCTTATAGAACTATTTGGCTTCATAAACAAAACCATAGAAGTAGGCATATCATTGTTTAGCTCTTTTATGTGCTCAACATAATTTCTACCTATACAAACTATTTTGCTAGGAGTTATTTGTGCATTATCAACTATTATTGTATTCATCAACTATTTCCTCAAAATTAATTTTACTTTTTATATTGTATCTAACTCCGTCAAATTCAAAACTTAATTTATTTGCATGCAAAAACAATCGATTTGCTTTCGTTACATGTAAACGCTCTTTAATATCAACTTGTTTGTTTAAATACTTATCTACAAAAATTTCATCCATTCCATAAATAGGGTCGCCAATAATCCTATGTTTCATGTGAAACAAATGAGCTCTTATCTGGTGAGTTCTGCCTGTAAGTGGAATTGCTTTTACAAGTGTAGTATTTTTTTTAGAATTGTAAGATATTGGAACAACATTGGTTTTGGCAATTTTTCCAGTACTACTCACATGAGATTTTATTCGGATTAATGAAGTTTTTATATCTGCTTTTAATCTCGCATCTATAAAAAGTTCATGTTTTATCTCACCTTCTACAAGCACTAGATATTCTTTATAAATTTCTCTATTTTCAAAAGACTTTTTTAAAGATATTTCAGTTTTTTTATCTTTAGAAACCAAAACTAAACCACTCGTTTCTTTATCAATTCTATGAGTAACATTTGCATCTTTTCCAAATAAATATTTGATATCATCATTTAAAGATGCTTCATCACTTAACTTATTTGGATGAATTAAAAGACCATTTGGCTTGTCAAAAACTGCGAAATAGGGAGCTTCAAAGATAGGCAATAGCCCACTACTATGGGGTTCAAAAATTATAACTTCGACAAAACCCTTAATCATACAATTCTTTTTCTGTAAGATTTCGCCATCAACAAAAACTCGTTTCTTATCTATCCATTTTTGCGCTTCCTTCATAGTGCAACCAAACTTGTCAATCAAAAATTTATATGCGATAACTTCACTCTCAATTTGTCTCTTTTTTCTAACATATGCCACTTGCTTTTAACCTTTTTTAAATCAATATTTCGATAAAATAAATATATATAATAACACAAGGACTCATAATTATGGTTGAAAGATATGCCAGAGACGAAATGAAAAGCAAATGGAGCATCCAAGCAAAATATGATGCTTGGTTAAAGGTGGAAAAAGCAGTTGTAAAAGGCTGGAATAAGCTAGGTTTAGTGCCAAATGAAGACTGCGAAAACATTATTAATAAAGCAGCTTTTGACATAGACAGAATAGATGAGATTGAGCAAAAAACAAAACACGATGTTATAGCATTTTTAACAAGTGTATCAGAAAGTCTTGGCGATGAGAGTAGGTGGGTGCATTATGGGATGACAAGTTCTGATTGTATAGATACTGCCGTTGCTCTTCAGATGAAGGATTCGCTAGAATTAATCATAAAAGATGTTAAACACCTCATGGATATATTAAAAACTAGAGCGCTAGAGCACAAAATGACTCTGATGGTAGGAAGAAGCCACGGCATTCATGGTGAGCCTATAACATTTGGTTTAGTAATCGCAATATGGTATGACGAAATAAAAAGAAATTTAAATAACCTAGAGCAAGCCTTAGAAGTTATAAGCGTAGGTCAGATAAGTGGTGCTATGGGAAATATGGCACACTCACCAATGGAGCTTGAAGAGCTAGTTTGTAAAGAGCTAAATCTAAAACCAGCACCAGTATCAAACCAAATAATCCAAAGAGACAGATACGCAAATCTCACAAATGCTTTAGCACTTCTTGCATCAAGCTGTGAAAAGATAGCTATAGCCATAAGACACTATCAAAGAACTGAAGTATATGAAGCCGAAGAGTTTTTTAGTGAAGGACAAAAGGGCAGCTCTGCAATGCCGCACAAAAGAAATCCAGTATTGAGCGAAAACATAACTGGGCTTTGCAGGGTGATTAGAAGCTTTGCTGTGCCTTCTATGGAAAATGTTGCTTTATGGCATGAAAGAGATATCAGTCATAGTTCAGTTGAAAGATTTACACTAACAGATGGGTTTGTAACAACTGACTTTATGTTAAACAGATTGAGTGGTGTTATGGAAAAACTTCTCGTTTATCCTGAAAATATGATGAAAAACCTTAACCAAACTGGCGGACTTGTTTTTTCACAAAGAGTTTTACTAGAACTTCCTGCGATTGGTGTTAGTCGTGAGGATGCTTATAAAATTGTGCAAAGAAATGCTATGAAAGTTTGGAAAGATTTACAAGTAGGAAAACCTGCCCTTAATGAAAAAGGTGAGAGTCTATTTTTAGAAAATCTTTTAAGCGATGCTGATTTAAGAGAAAAACTGAGCGAAGATCAGATAAGAAACTGTTTTGAATATAGCTACTACACAAAAAATGTAGATGCGATATTTAAAAGAGTATTTAATTAGTGGAGTATATATGTTAACAGTTCAAAAAAGAAATGGCAGAATAGAGCCATTGGATATATCAAAAATTCAAAAATATACAAGCTCCGCAGTAGAAGGCTTAGACAATGTAAGTCAAAGCGAACTTGAAGTTGACGCTAAGATACAATTTCGAGACAAGATAACAACACAAGAGATACAAAAAACTCTAATCAAAACTGCTGTTGATAAGATAGATATCGATAGGCCAAATTGGACTTTTGTAGCCTCAAGACTTTTTCTTTATGACTTGTATCACAAGGTGAATAAATTTACAGGCTATTGTACTCTAAAAGAATATTTTGATAGAGGAGAGAAAAAAGGAAGAATCCTTCTTGGACTCAAAGAAAAATATGATTTAGATGATTTAAATGACTATATAGTTCCGCAAAGAGACTTGCAGTTTACATATCTAGGAATCAAAACACTACACGATAGATATCTCATAAAAAATTCAGATGGAGTGCCAATAGAGCTTCCTCAACATATGTTTATGGCAATAGCCATGTTTTTAGCTCAAAACGAATTAAATTGTCAAGATTGGGCTAAAAAGTTTTATGATTTGATTTCAAAATTTGAAGTTATGCTAGCAACTCCAACACTTTCAAATGCTAGAACTCCAAGACACCAGTTAAGCTCTTGTTACATCGGAAGTACTCCTGACAATATAGAAGGCATATTTGATTCATACAAAGAAATGTCACTCCTTAGTAAATTTGGTGGTGGAATTGGTTGGGATTGGAATCTAGTTCGCTCGATGGGTGGTATGATCGATGGTCATAAAAATGCAGCCGGTGGAATAATACCATTTTTGAAGATAACAAATGATATAGCAATAGCAGTTGATCAACTTGGAACAAGAAAAGGTGCAATTGCTGTATATCTTGAGCCATGGCACATGGATATATCAGATTTTCTTGATTTAAAGAAAAACTCTGGAGAAGAGCGTCGTCGTGCTCATGACCTTTTTCCTGCACTTTGGTTAAATGATATATTTATGAAAAGAGTAGAAGAGGATGGAATCTGGACATTATTTGACCCTGCTGAAGTGACTGATTTATCTACATCTTATGGAAAAGATTTTGAAGAAAAATACCTAGCATATGAAAAAGATGAAGATATCGCAAAAGAGCATATGAAAGCAAAAGAGTTATGGAAAAAAATTCTACTTAGTTATTTTGAGAGTGGAAGTCCATTTTTGTGTTTCAAAGACAATGCAAATAAAGTAAATCCAAATAACCATACAGGAACAATAAGAAGTTCAAATTTATGCACAGAAATATTTCAAAATACAGCTCCTAACCACTATAAAACAAAAGTTGTTTATGAAGATGGTTCGTTTGATTCATTTGAAGAGTATCAAAAAGTTATCGTAAATGGAAACATAGAAAAAGAAGCTAAAAAAGTAACTGCGCTGGACACAATAGAAGACAAAAAAATATTTATAGTAGAAAAAGAGATGATAGAGGGAAAAACTGCTGTATGCAATCTCGCAAGTGTAAATCTCTCTAAAATAAACAAAAAAGAAGATATAGAACGAGTGATGCCAACAGCCATCAGAATGCTTGACAATGTAATAGACCTCAACTTTTATCCACATGCAAAGGTAAAACATACAAACTTAAAATCAAGATCCATTGGATTAGGCGTTATGGGTGAAGCTGAAATGCTAGCAGTCAATGGAATAGAGTGGGGCAGCTATGATCACTTTAGTAAAATAGATGAAATCATGGAAGCAGTTAGCTACAATGTTATAAAAGCTTCATCAAATTTAGCTATAGAAAAAGGGGTTTACCCAGAATTTGATGGCTCAAAATGGAGTAGAGGAATTTTCCCGATAGACTGCGCAAACGAAGAAGCAAAAAAACTAGTAGATCGCGGCGGACTTTTCGGATATCATTATGACTGGGAAGAACTAAGAGAAAAAGTTAAGAAAAATGGCATGAGAAATGGATACCTTATGGCTATAGCCCCTACGAGCTCTATTTCTATACTTGTAGGGACAACTCAAACGATAGAGCCAGTTTACAAAAGAAAATGGTTTGAAGAAAACCTTTCGGGCATGATACCAGTAGTCGTCCCAAAATTAAATCCAGATACTTGGGGTTACTATACACCAGCATATGAACTTGACCAGAGATTGCTAATCAAAGCAGGTGCCATAAGACAGAAATGGATAGATCAGGGTCAAAGCTTAAATAT
The DNA here is from genome assembly GCA_027040375.1 of Campylobacteraceae bacterium. Lineage (GTDB taxonomy): Bacteria > Campylobacterota > Campylobacteria > Campylobacterales > Sulfurospirillaceae > JAADIZ01. Next base: position 12,010 of record JALUMJ010000224.1, on the reverse strand, counting down.
CTTTCTAACTCTCGATAAAGCCAGCGGAAAGTACCTGAATGACATCTACATGTTAGCTTGGAAGCTTGGAATAAAATCAACATATTATCTAAGAAGCCAATCACCAGAAAGTAAATTTGATGTGGCCGATAGAAGTTTGGAGTGTGAAGGATGTCAATAGTATCTTAGATAATAATATTAATATTATTATCTAAGTTTATATAAACAATAACTACTAAACTGCATATATATAGAGGTTTATGAGCCTCAGCTTTAAACCTCTATATAGATAAAATTCCTTCCGTGACAAAACAATAACACTTTATTTTTTAAGTTTCAACTCAATATTTATATTATATAATCGCGAAAATATAATGTGGAGCAATGACATGCTAGAAAAAGTCTTAAAGCGCGATGGAACGACTCAAGAATTTAAAGCTTACAAAATTCAAGATGCTATAAAAAGAGCATTTAAAAGCGAAAGCACTACTTATGACGACGGTGTCTTTAATAATCTTATAACTAAAATCGAGAAAAAAAGAATCGCAGCAGTAGAAGATTTGCAAGATATGATTGAACTTGAGCTATATAAAGCTAGATACTTTGATGTTATGCGTTCATTTATGATATACAGACATACTCACAAGATGCAAAGAGAGCATATAGTCGGACTCAACGAAGACACTACTTTTGTAAACTCAACTCAAACTATTGAAGAGTACATAAACAAAAGCGACTGGCGCATAAAAGCAAACTCAAATACAGGCTATTCAAATGCTGGATTAGTAAATAATACTGCTGGAAAAATTATAGCAAACTATTGGCTAGACAAGATTTATTCAAAAGAAGAGGGATTTGCTCATAGAAACGGGGATTATCATATACATGACTTAGACTGCCTCACTGCCTATTGTGCAGGATGGAGTTTAAGAGCATTGCTAAATGATGGCTTTAACGGTGTGAGAGGAAGAGTAGAATCAAAACCACCAAAGCACTTTAGAGAAGCTTTAGGACAGATGGCAAACTTTCTTGGAATACTTCAAAGTGAGTGGGCAGGAGCTCAAGCTTTTAGTTCATTTGATACTTATCTTGCGCCTTATGTATTTAAAGATAAGCTTCCTTATGAGGAGATAAAAAAAGCAATAGTAAGCTTTGTTTACAACTTAAATGTTCCTGCTCGTTGGGGTCAAAGTCCTTTCACAAATATCACAATAGACTGGACTGTGCCAAGTGACTTAGCAGACCAGACTCCAACTTGCAAAGATATACATCTATTTAAAAATCTAAGAGATATCAAGCTAGAAGAAGAAGCAAAAAGCAGAGGCGTGGACTCACTAGAAAATCTCACCTATAAAAATTTTCAAAAAGAGATGAATCTAATAAATAAGGCTTATTACGAAGTGATGACAGAAGGCGACAAAACAGGGCAACCTTTTACTTTTCCAATTCCTACTGTAAACATAACAGAAGATTTTGATTGGTATGGGGAAAATACTGATATTTTATTTGAAAATACAGCCAAAATCGGCTCATCATACTTTCAAAATTTTATAGGAAGCCAATATATGAGAGATGCTGATGGTAATCTCGTCGAAAATCCAAAAGCATATAAGCCAGGCAATGTAAGAAGCATGTGTTGTAGGCTTCAGTTAGACTTGCGAGAACTTCTCAAGCGAGGTGGCGGACTGTTTGGAAGCGCAGAGATGACAGGAAGTATAGGTGTAGTGACGATAAATATGGCAAGACTTGGTTATTTGTATAAAAAAGACAAAACAAAGCTTTTTGAAGAGTTAGAGTATCTGATGACATTAGCAAAATCAACCCTTGAAAAGAAGAGGGTATTTGTCCAAGAGATGTACGAGAGAGGATTGTATCCATATACAGCTAGATACCTTCCAGGATTTAATAATCATTTCTCAACGATAGGCGTAAATGGTGTAAATGAATTGATAAAAAATTTTACCGAAGAAGAGCATGATATATCAGATCAATTTGGAACGAAATTTGCTCATGAATTATTAGAATTTATGCGTCAAAAGATGGTTGAATTTCAAGAAGAAACAGGCAATCTATATAATCTTGAAGCAACACCGGCTGAGGGTACAACATATAGATTTGCGAAAGAGGACAAAAAAAGATATCCAGATATCATCCAAGCTGGCATGGATGATAATATTTATTATACAAATTCCTCTCAACTTCCTGCGAATTTTACCGATGATCCTTTTGAAGCACTTGATTTGCAAGATGACTTACAATGTGCATACACTGGCGGCACAGTTCTTCATCTTTATATGAAAGAGAGGATTAGTTCAACTGAGGCTTGCAGGCAAATGATAAAAAATGTTATCTCAAACTACAGGATGCCATATCTTACGATAACTCCTGTATTTTCAATTTGCCAAAAGCATGGATATATAAGTGGCGAACATGAGTTTTGTCCGCTATGTGATAAAGAATTGATAAATAAACACAAAGGAGAATTAGATGAGCAAAAACGAATTGCTTAAGAAATTAGAAAGTGAGCGCACAAGGTGTATAGTATATACTAGGGTTATGGGTTACCATAGACCAGTGGAGAGCTTCAATGTTGGAAAAACAGGAGAGCACAGAGAAAGAGTTCAGTTTATTGAGAGATTTTCTCACAAATAAACCGCTTTACGATATCACGAAATTTACCACGCTAGATTTTCCACAAAATCTAGCGTGTATCTTCTGGTTTTGTAAATGCAACATGAGGTGCCCTTATTGCTACAATACGCCTATAGTTTTTGGCGAAGGCACCGTGAGCATAAAAGAGGCACTCGACTTTTTAAAAACAAGGCAAAACAGACTAACAGGTGTTGTTCTTAGTGGTGGAGAATGCACATTGTATCCCCATCTTAAAAAACTATGCAAAGAGATACAAAACCTAGGCTTTAAGATAAAAATCGACACAAATGGAACCAACCCTGATTTGATACAGGATCTAATCGAGAGTAAATTAGTAGATTATATAGCACTTGATTATAAAGCACCCAAAGAAAAATTTGAAAATATCACTAAAAATAAAAACTTTGATGCTTTTAGTCAAACCCTAGATTTCTTAATAAAAACAAAATTTCCTTTTGAAACAAGAACAACTGTGCACTCAGGCTTGCTGGATGTTAAAGATATAAATGAGATAATAAACGACTTAAACCGACGAAACTACGAATACACTTACTACCTACAAAATTATCTACATGTAGAAGATACTGTAGGAAATATATCTCCTCAAGAACACCAAATAGACATAAACAAAATAAATACAAATATAAAAATAGAATTTCGAGAATTTTAGTTTATTTTTGATAGAATAAATAAAAATATCTAGGAAGTCAAATGCAAAGAAAACACATATACAATCCAAATTCAAATGAAAATCTAAATGACAGAAGAATTTTTGGGGGAAACCCTCATGGTATCTTAAATTTTACTCAAGCAAAATACCAATGGGCTTTAAAACTTTGGGACATGATGGAAGCAAATACTTGGTTTCCAAAAGAGGTTGATACGACCAAAGATGTAGTTGATTATAACAAGAGATTGACTGAGCCTGAAAAGAGGATGTATGATTTGGTTTGGTCTCAGCTTATCAGCATGGATAGTTTCCAAACAAACAATTTAGCGGACAATATAAACCCTTACATAACAGCTCCTGAAATCAATGCTATACTTATCAGACAAGCTTATGAAGAAGCAAACCATTCTAAGTCTTACGCTGTTATGGTTGAAGCGATTTGCGACAATACTGACCTTATATATGAGATGGAAAAGCATGATGATATACTCAGAAAGAAGAATGACTATATATCTAGCGTATATGAAGAGTTAGCTGGTGATGTAACAGATGAGAAAATTCTTTTAGCAATGTTTGCAAATCAAATCCTAGAAGGTATCTATTTTTATGCTGGGTTTACTGCTATTTATGCACTCGCAAGAGCTGGCAGGATGCTTGGAAGTGCTCAAATGATACGATTTATACAAAGAGACGAGATAACTCACCTTCTTCTTTTTCAAAATATGATAAATTCAACTAGAAAAGAGAGACCTGACCTTTTCACAGATGAATTACAAAAGAAAGTTTACAAAATGTTTGAGCGAGCTGGAGAGCTAGAGATAGAATGGGGCAAATACATCACTCAAAACCAGATAATGGGCTTTACCGATGACATTATAGAGGAGTACATTCACTATCTCATAGATGACAGATTGAATGCTGTTGGATTTGAAAAAATGTACAATGCAGAACATCCTATAAAATGGGTTGATGACTTTTCAAAATTTAATGACCAAAAAACAAACTTCTTTGAAGGAAATGTTGCAAACTACAGCAAAGGAAGTCTGTCATTTGATGATTTCTGATTTAATCGCTTTACAATTTGATTATGCGACTAAGAGTTTTGAAGAAAATTTTGAGACTCTTAGCTCACTTGTATCCAAAACTCCTAAAAACTCTCTCGTTTTAGCACCTGAACTTTGTTTGAGTGGCTATAAATACGATATGCTAGAAGAGAGTTCAAATTTTTCACAAACAATGCTTCCAAACATAAAAAAACTATCACAAAACAAGATTTTATCTTTAACGCTAACACAAAAGATGGATAATTTGTATTTTAATAATGCAAAAATCTTTTATAACGAAAAAGAGATTTATTCAAGACCCAAAGCTAGGCTTTTTAGTCTTGGCGAAGAAGAGAAGCATTTTACACAAGGAGATGAGTTTGGCATACAAATAGTCGAGATAGAGGGAATCAAAATTGCTTTACTTGTATGTTTTGAACTTAGATTTTTAGAGCTTTGGGAAAAAGCAAAAGGAGCGGATGTCATACTCATACCCTCATACTGGGGCAAGAGTAGAAAAGCACACCTTGAGTCACTCTCGAAAGCACTTGCGATTATCAACCAATGCTATGTCATAGTCGCAAACAGTAGTGACAAAGATATGGCATCTAGCAGTTGTGTAATATCTCCTTTTGGGGATGTAGTCTGCCATGATAATGACTCAATAATAAGTGCAAAATTTGATAAAAACATTATAAGAAAGATGAGAAGATATATAAATGTCAATAACTCCACACTTTAACACAAAAATGGCGCTTGAAAAATCAAAGAAAATGGCGCTTGAGATACAAAAGATATGCAACATAGACGATGATGTATTAAATGCTATTTCAAAAAGCCAAAGATCTCTTTTTGTCCCAAAAGGCTTTGAGAGACATGCATATAAGCTAGATGCCCTTCCTCTTGTCGCTGACCAATGGATAAGCTCACCTTTAACTGTCGCAAAGATGACTCAAGCTCTTACATGTAAGGGGGCGGATAGTGTCTTGGAGATAGGTTGTGGTAGTGGTTATCAAGCTTTGATTTTATGCAACTTGATAAGAAGAGTTTTTAGCATAGAAAGAGTGGAGCGATTAGCCAAAGAAACAAAAGAAAGATTTAAAAAGCTGGGAATTCACAATATAAATGTCAGGTTTGACGATGGACAAAACGGATGGAGAGACTTTGCTCCGTTTGATCGCATACTTTTTTCTGCTTCTATCAAGAAAGTACCTCAAAAGATATTTGACCAATTGGCAACCGATGGTATATTGGTAGCGCCTATTGAAAGCATGGATAAACAAATTATAACTAGATATACAAAAACGCCTAAAGGCATAAAAGAAGAAAAGCTAGATGATTGCCTTTTTGTGCCAGTAAAAGATGGCAAAATTCATTAGTCTAAGATCTCTTTTATCATAAGTTGCGGGGTCACTAAACCTCTATAGTCATTTTTTGAGAGGGTAAAAAGGATATCGATTTTATCGCCTCTTTTAACTTCTTTGTCAAAATTAAAAAATATAGATTCTAGTGTGCTTGAGCCTTCTTGCAATATAAGTTTTAGATGATTTTTTTCTTTTCCTAGCTTTCTATCTACTTTCACGCTTATGTCTTTTAGTATAAAACTTGGTTTTGGATTTTTTTGCCCATAAGGTTCAAACTCTTCTAGTATCTCTAGCAATTCAAAGTCTATAGAAGCGGGGTCTATGACGCCAAGAGTGTCCAAATTTAACCTCATCTGAGCTTTATTGAGACTTTTTGCAGCGACATACATCCTATCTCTAAAAGGCTCCAAGTTTTCTTGCTTTAGCAATACACCAGCAGCTCCTTTGTGTCCTCCAAAGCCCAGAAGTATATCTTGTTGGCTTTGTATCAGCGAGAGTATATCTACATCGCCTATACCTCTAGCGCTGCCCTTAGCCTTGCCCTCTTTTATAGAAAAAACGATTGCGGGTTTTTTAAATCTTTTTGAAAGTCTTGATGCTACAATCCCAACTATTCCCTCGTGCCACTCTTCTCCCCAAGCTATTATGACATTTTCTTCTTCATTTACATATCGCAAAGAATCCTCAAATAACATTTTTTCTTCATCTTTTCTGCTATTGTTCAAATCAACTATATATTCCAATCTTTCCATAGCAATGTCAAGCGTTTTTGATTTTAAAAAATTATATGAAAACTTTGCATCTTCCATTCTTCCAGAGCTGTTTATCAAAGGCGCAATCAAAAACGATATATCATCGCTTTGCAAACTCTTTTTTGAAAAAAACTTTTTTATAGCTTCAAATGCCGGCCTTTTAGACCTATTTAATGCCAATATCCCTTTTTTAACCATGACTCTGTTCATATCAGTTAGCTGCATCATGTCCGCCATAATAGAGATACAAAGAAGCTCAAGAAACCCAGAGAGGTCATAATCCATCTCTAACTCTTTTTTCAAAGAAGCCACAAGATACCAAGCCACTTGAGCTCCACAAATCTCACAATTTGGAAAGGCACAATCTTCTTGCTTAGGATTTACAATCGCATACGCATCAGGGACAACACTTGGTATGCTATGATGGTCTGTGATGATGAGGTCTATGTCGTGTTGCTTGCAGTAAAGAGCTGGTTCAACTGCTGAAATTCCATTGTCAACTGTTATTATAACTTTAGCATCAAGCCTTTTTACAATTCCTAAACTAAGCCCATATCCATCGCTAAATCTATTTGGTATAACAAGCTCATACTCTATACCAATATCATCAAAAAAGGTGCTTAAGATAACAGATGCGATTACTCCATCTACATCATAATCACCTGCTATTGCGATTCTTTCATCGTCTTTTATGGCCTTAACAATCCTCTTAGTTGCCTTCTCTATATCTTTAAAGCTTTGAGGCCCAGGAAGAGTTTCTAGTTTTGTACAAGTATCACTTTCAAATCTGCTAGAAAGAATATTTCTTATATCTTCTTTGTTTAGCTTCTTAGTCATGTTTTCTTTTTTCTATTGAAGCCTTTACAAATGAAACCAAAACTTTACTTGGATTTGTCAATCTTGATGTAAATTCTGGATGAAATTGGACGCCCAAGAAAAATGGATGTTTCTTTAACTCAACCGTCTCTATAAGCCCATCAGATTCTCCGCCTACTATGAGGCCGTTTTTCTCAAACGCTTCTCTATACGCAGGATTTGCTTCATATCTATGCCTATGTCTTTCTCTTATGACTTTTTTGCCTTCATAAATCTTTCTTAAAAGTGAGCCTTCTTTAGTGTTACAATCATATCCACCAAGTCGCATAGTGCCACCAAGTGGGCTAGTATAGGTTCTTAATTGTTTTTTTCCACTTGCATCTATGAAAGAGTCTATAAGATATACGATAGGATTTTTGCAGTCTTTGTCAAACTCTATAGAGTTGGCATCTTCTACATGTAAAACATTTTTTGCGTATTCTATAAGAGCTAGCTGCATACCTAGACAGATACCAAGAAATGGCACCTTGTTTTCTCTTGCATATCTTATAGCTGTCATCTTGCCTTTTACGCCTCGCTCGCCAAAACCGCCAGCTACAAGTATCCCATCTACATCATCAAGCAAATGCTCATTGCCTTCTTCTTCCACTTTTTCAGAATCTATCCACTTTAGATTTACTCTTGTATTTAGATTTGCACCAGCATGTATGAATGACTCGGTAAGTGATTTGTATGATTCTTTTAAGTCAATATACTTCCCAACAAAGGCAATCTTAACTTCATCATTAGGAACTACAACTCTCTTAACCAAAGTATCCCACTTTTCCATGTCAGGGTTTAGTTCACCCAAATTTAGCGTTTGCGAAATCGGCTCTAAAATCTTCTCTTTTAGAAAATTCAATGGAACTTTATATATAGTAGGTGCATCAACAGCCACTATGACTGAGTTTCGATCAACCCCACATGAAAATGCTAGTTTGTTTCTTAACTCTTTTGGCAAAGGTTTCTCGCTTCTGCAAATAAGCATATCAGGCGTAAGTCCTATCCTTCTTAATTCTTGCACTGAGTGTTGTGTCGGCTTAGTTTTAAGTTCCCCTGCTACTTTTATATAAGGTATAAGAGTGAGGTGGATATTCATATGCTTTCCTCTGCCAACTTCATTTCCCAAGCCTCTTATAGCTTCTAAAAACGGCAATCCTTCTATATCTCCTACAGTTCCACCAATCTCAACAAGAAGCACATCTTGCCCAACGCCAGCTTTTTTAATCCTTCTAATTATCTCATCTACGATATGAGGAATCACTTGGATAGTTTTTCCAAGATAATCTCCCTTTCTTTCACGCTCTATTACTGAAGAATAGACTCTTCCTGTGGTAAAGTTATTTGTTTGACGAAGGCTCTCATCTAAAAATCTCTCATAATGCCCCAAATCCAAATCCGTTTCAGCTCCATCATCTGTGACAAAAACTTCACCGTGCTCTAGAGGACTCATGGTTCCTGGATCTACATTTATATATGGATCTGCTTTTAATATGCTGACTTTCAACCCGCAATTTTTCAAAAGTGTGGCTATACTAGCCGCTGCGATTCCCTTACCTAGAGAGCTTAGAACTCCCCCTGTGACAAATATGTACTTTGTTTTTTGATTTGACATGTGAAAACCTTGTATTCTTAATTAATCGTGATTATATCCGAATTTACATAATATCTTGATTATGATAGAATACTAAAAAACAAAAAAGGTCCTTACATGCAAAAAATTATACTTTTTTTTACCCTCCTTGCAACCACGCTATTTGCTTACTCTACACCTTTACATGTAGAGCTTAATATCTATAAAAACGCATCATTTATAACAAAAGTTTTTGACATTGAAAAAAAGGGTAGTTTGTCGTTATCTTTACCTGAGCAAACAAGGCTTCAAGATATAAAAATCAAATCAGCTAGATGCGATAAAAAAAGTGCAAGACTAAGCTCTGTAAAAATAGTTACAAATCAAGAAATTATGAATTTAAAAGATAATATTTTGCGATTAAATGTACTCTTGCAAAATGCGAACGAAAAAAACAATATACTCACAACTGTTTCTTTGAAAGATAAAAGCACAGGAGAAATGAAGCAAATCTTAGACTTTTTTGACAAACGATTTTTAGAAAATAGTAAAAAGATTTCCAACCTAAAAGAAGAGTTATCTAAAGCAAACAAAAGATTAAAAAAGCTTCAAAACACTCAAATAAAAAAATTCAAAGAGTTCACTTTGTCTCTTACATGTAAAGATAAAGGTCAAGTAAAAATCACATATCCCGAGTATAATTTTGAGGTAAATAATTTCTATGAATTTTCAGCCAATACGCAAGCAAAGCAACTTACATTTGTAAAAAAGATAAAAATAAAGCAAAAAAGTGGATTTGATTTTAAAAATTTAGATATTTATGCACATTCAAACGATTATAATCAAAAAGTTGCTCCGTATCCATTTTATCCAAAGTATTTAATGCAAAAGAAAAAAAGATTGCCAAAAAATGCTATGTTTGCATCTGCAAAAGTTATGTCATCAGATAGAGGCGCTTCTTTTAAAAGAGGGTTTTCTACATCTTCTTTTGTTTTGAAAAATGTTAGTTTAAAAAGCAATAATCCAAAGATTTTTACGCTAGAGAGACAAACAGTAAACATAAAGTTTTCAAACTACATAGATGGCTATGCCAGTAATAGAGCATATCTAAAAACAAAATTTAAAAGCGATAAAGTTTATCAAAGAGCCCTTTCGCACATCTATCTTGATGGCAATGAAGTCGGTAAAATTCTGACTCCTTACATAAAAAAAGGTGATTTTTATCCTATCTATTTTGGAGAAAATCAAAATATAAAAGTCAAAAAAACTCTGCTTAAAAGATTTAACGAGAGTGAGTTTTTCACAAAAAATAAAAAAAATATACAAATTTGGCTATACAACATAAAAAATATGAGCAATATCTCACAAAAAATAAATCTAATAGAAAGATTGCCAATATCGCAAGATGAAAGTATAGAGGTGGAGCCACTTTTTGACACTAAAAATGCAAAGACTACTAAAAAAGGTAAAGTCACATGGAGCTTTACGCTAAAAGCGAATGCAGAAAAAACTATAAAATACGGCTATACTATAACAAAATAGGGAAAGTTATGAATACGCAAAACATATTAAACATACTAAAAGAAGAAATCGTTCCAGCTCAGGGTTGCACCGAGCCAATAGCCTTGGCTTACGCATGCGCAAAAGCTGTAGAAATCCTAGGAAAACCTGCTAAAAAGATAGATATTTATGTCTCAGGCAATATGATTAAAAATGTAAAATCAGTCAATATCCCAAACTCAGGAGGGCTTATAGGTATAGAAGCGTCTTGTGCCATGGGCGCAGTTGCTGGAGATGCATCAAAAGAGTTGATGGTCATAAGTGATGTCAAAGAAAAAGAGTTGCAAGCTGTGAAAGATTTTCTAAATTCTGGTGCCGTGCATGTCATACATGAGAAAACCGACATACCTCTTTATGCTAAAGCTATCGTTTACAATGGCGACAATAGTGCTCTTGTAGAAATCAAACATTTACACACAAACATAACAAAGGTAGAAAAAGATGGCAAAAAAGTTATAAACCGAGCTTGTAATGACGCACAATTTAGTACGCCTTATGAAGACAGAGAGAAATTAACAGTAAAAGACATATATGAACTTGCAAAAAGTATAGATATCTCACTCATCGAAGATTTGTTTGATTTAGTTATTCAAAGAAATAGCACAATCGCAAAAGCAGGACTAGATGGAGAATATGGTGTAAATATAGGGTGTATGATAAATAAAAACATACAAAAAGGACTCTATGGAGACGACCAAAGAAATCGATGTGCTAGTTTTGCATCAGCTGGTGGAGACGCTAGGATGAGCGGTTGTTCTTTGCCAGTCATGACTACAAGTGGAAGTGGAAATCAAGGCATGGCCGCATCTTTGCCAATTATAAAATACTGCCAAGACCAAAAGAAATCGCATGAAACTTTGATTCGCACACTTTTCTTTTCACATTTAACAACGATACATTTAAAATCCAGCATAGGAAGATTGTCTGCTTTTTGTGGAGTTATTTGCGCAACTAGTGCGGTTAGTGGCGCCTTGGTATTTGTTGAAGATGGCAGTTATGATAGCATATCTATGGCCATCACAAATTCACTTGGAAACATCTCTGGAGTCATCTGCGATGGAGCAAAAGCATCATGTGCCATGAAGATAGCTACTGGAGTTTATACTGCATTTGATTCTTCCATGTTAGCACTTTCAAACCGAGCACTTCATAGTGGTGATGGCATAGTTGGGCATGATATAGAGGACACCATAAATAACATCGGAATACTTGCAAAGACAGGAATGAAGGAAACTGACAATATAATCTTAAATATTATGGAAAAAAATTAAAAAAAACGACTTAAACACTCTTGTATTTTTTTGTTATTGTTTTGTAACTATCTTTTATTATAATTTTATCACAAATTTTAAAAAGGAGATAGTGATGAATAGATTGAGTTTGGTTGTTATTTCAGCATTGGCACTTAGTACATTTGCATTTGCTGGAAATATAGCAAAAGTGGAGTTCAAAGGTGTAAGTGTTCCAACAACAGATATGCAAAAAAGAGAAGTTAGGGCAACAAATCAAATTACTGTAAATGGTCAAGAGTATAAGATAGGTTACCATACTATCTTAAGAAG
>JALUMJ010000223.1 GCA_027040375.1 Campylobacteraceae bacterium | reverse complement strand
ATCAGTTGAGCCATCATCTATAACGATAATTTCATCGATACTATAAGTTTGATTAAGTATGGAATTTATCGCATCACTAACTAGTGTAGCTCTATTAAAGGTTGGAATTATAGCTGTGATTTTCAAATATGTTGTATATTTTTGAGTTTTATATACATTATGGCAGTCATGATAGCATCGCTTAATGCATCATGTTTTCCAAATATAGGAAGTCCTAGGTCATTCATGATGGTGTCAAATCTAAGGTCTATTCTTGCATCAGGAATGGATCTTTTCTTTTTTTTATAATAGAGTTGCGATACTTCAATTTGTTTGTTTGGCAATTTTATTCCAAGCAATGGTTTTAAATATTTATTTATCATTTTAACATCAAACTCAAGATAATACCCAACTAGAGTTCTATTTCCAATGAAATTTAAAAATTCTTTTATACCAACTTGTGGAGCACTTCCATTTTCCAGGTCAATATTTCTTATATAGTGTATTTTTATGCTTTCTTCATTTATATGTCTAGTTGGTTTTAAAAAAATCTCAAATTTTTTTGATGTAAGTATTTTATTGCCCTTTACTTTTACAGCTCCTATGGATAATATTTCATCTTTTTTAGGATTTAGACCTGTTGTTTCAGTATCATAAACAATCACTTCATCACTGATGCACTCATCAAAAATAAAGGAAAATTTGTCATCAGTTAGCTTTTTCTGATTTCTTTTTTTTAAGAATTTATTTAGCATTTAGCTAACTCTATCAGTTTGAAAGTGATGAGAAATGAATTTTTTGAACATATTTACAATTTTAAAACTATCTTTTAAAAGATCTAATTCTAGCTGATTTAAATTGCTAACAGAAATCATATTTGGACTGTCACTTTTTTTTGAATTTATTTCACTTAATCTCTCTTTGAGTCGAAGATTTAAAAGTGTATCAAATGATTCGATGAGTTCACTAGCAAATTTCTTTTCGAGTATATTTATTTTAACTAATTCATTTATCCTTTCAACGGTGTTTGTTTGGAGTATTTGATTTTCTAACGCTAAACTCCTTATACCTTGAACTATAGGAAAAATTCCACCTTTTTTTACATCAACTTTGTGATTTCGTGTTTTAAGATTTGAAAACATACCTATTGGAGTGTCAAATAAAAGTGATGCTTTGGCAAAATTAGCCATGATTACATCTTTGCCTTTTAATTTGTCAAATATTATATTTTTTAACTTTACAAGAAGCTCCTTGTTGCCAGCAACGCAAATAGAATCAAAAAATATTGCAAAGTGCATATAGTCATCGCCACTAGGTGCTTCAATCCATCTGTTTATCTCTGCTACAAATGCTTTTGATTTTTTTCGCCAATATGGATTTGAAACCATGATATTTCCTTCACACTTTGGAAATCCAAAATCCAATAAAACTTTGTTGAATTTTATCATATAGGGTTCAAAATCTTTTTCATCTTCAAAATCATCAATTATAAGAGCATTATCTTGGTCAGTTTTTAGCATTTGCTCTTTTCTACCTTCACTGCCCATAACAAGTAAGGCCGCTTTATCTGATAACTCTTTTGGCATAATCATCTCATATAGCTTTTCATATATTTTTTCATTTAATTCTGATATTAATTGCGCTATATATTCAACTTTTGTTCCCTTTGCATGTAGTTTTTTTATGATGTTGATAAAATCTTGACTTGCTGTTTTTAGCTCACATATGCTTTTTGCTTTTCTTATCTGTACTGAAACTAAATGTGTATGATTTGCAAAATAACTTAGTAAATCAAGTTGTTCGAGCAAACCAAAAACTTTTTCATCTTTAATAACAACGAGCCTTTTTATTGAATTTTTTGTCATAGACAATAGTGCGTTTGATAGAAAATCACCATACTCTATAGTTATGATAGGATGCAACGCTATTGGGCCAATGGAATCAAACTTATCGTAATTATTAAATAAAACATATTTTCTTATGGTGCTATCAGTTACTATGCCATACTTATAATTTGCTCCATTTTTCACTATTATACATTTGTTTTTAGTTTTGTCCATTTTTTTCAAAGCTGTCATAATGGGAGTGTTTGCATCAACTATGCAAGGTTCGTGTATATATGTGTCATATACTTTTGCAATCATAAAACCAGAAAGTTCGCTAGAATACTCTTTTTGTTTTGCAGATTGAATTTTATTTGCTAAATCTTGTATAAAAAAATCTTTAAAGATGTTATTTGTATCAAATAAAGAGAGAAAAACTTTTTTATCCAATTCAAAACAGATAAGCTCTTCCATAACTGTAAATTCATCTTTTGTATTATTATATATCAAAGCATCGGCATCAAATATATTTGAGTTAGTATAGATTTTTATAAGCTCATTATTGCGATATTCGCCAACTTCTCCTTTAACAACAATATATAAAAAATTAGATTTTAAATCTGGAGATATGAGTATTTCATCTTTTTTATAGTAAGCTATGTTTAAAGATTGGAGTGTTTTATTAAGCTCATCTTCGCTTAATATTTCAAAAGGATGTATTGATCTTAAGAAAGTTTTTTGATCGTGCATACTCATATTTTACACCTTAGAGTTAAAATGGTTGGCACATATTGTACCAACCATTTTATTTTAATGAGCTGAAGCGCTACCAGCACCTCTTGGAACTCTTATATTTTCAACCAACTCTTGTATATGCGCAGGAGGAGGAGGAGTAATGCTACTAACTACAAGAGCTACTATAAAGTTAAGTATCATACCAATTGTACCTATACCTGTTGGAGCTATATCCCATAGATAATCAGCTTTGTCACCACCCATAAATACGAAGTAAACTATGTATCCAAAAGTGAATATAAGTCCACTAAGCATACCAGCAATCGCACCTTCTTTATTCATTCTTTTGTAGAAAATTCCCATCAATATCGTAGGGAAGAATGAAGCAGCAGCCAAACCAAATGCAAATGCAACAACTTGTGCAACGAACCCAGGAGGATGGATACCAAGGTAACCCGCAACTAAGATAGCCACAACAGCTGCAAGACGAGCCGCCATAAGTTCAGCTTTTTCACTTAGTTTTGATCTTCCAGTGTCTGGATCTTTCATGAGAACTTGGCCAAGTAAATCATGCGAAATCGCAGTTGAAATCGCAAGCAATAGACCAGCTGCAGTTGAGAGAGCCGCAGCCAAACCACCAGCAGCGATGATTGCTATAACCCAATTTGGAAGTCCAGCAATCTCTGGATTTGCAAGAACGATTATATCTCTATCAAGATACACTTCATTCTCAATTTTTCCACTAGCTCTCATCTCTTCTGAAGTCATATTGACTTTTCCAGCAGGGTTAGATGTTAATCTTTCACCATTAGCCCCAATTTTACCATTAAAATGAGGTTTGCCTTTTTTGCCTGCAAATGCTTTACCAGCAGCCACTTGAATCTTGCCATCGCCATTTCTATCATTCCAGCCTATAAGACCAGAAGATTCCCAAGTTTTAAACCATGAACCTCTGTTTATAGAACCATCACTGTTTTTAACTTCATTTTTTACAAATTTAGAGTAATCAACATTTTGTAAGTTTTTGATTAGGTTTAATCTTGCAAATGCAGCAACTGCAGGAATTTGCGTATAAAGAATAGCTATAAATACTAAAGCCCAACCAGCTGATATTCTAGCACCTTTTACAGTCGGAGTTGTAAAAAATCTAACTATAACATGTGGAAGACCAGCAGTTCCTAGCATCAAAGCAGTTGTTAACATAAAAACATTCCAAGTGCTTGAATGCCCAGCTGTATAAGCTTTAAAACCTATATCAGTCATAGATGCATCAAGTGCGTGCAAGAGATATGTTCCGCTTTTTATCATGTGTACCCCATCATCAAAGGCGAATGGTATCATCCCTCCTAATCCGATTTGTGGTAAGAAAGTGCTTGTTACTTGTAAAGATAAGAAAATTGCAGGAACTGTAAAAGCAAAAATCATAACACAGTATTGAGCAACTTGAGTATAAGTTATACCTTTCATTCCACCAAGAACTGCGTAAATAAAAACTATAAACATACCGATATAAACACCCATATTTACATCAACTTGTAAAAATCTTGAAAATACGATTCCAACACCTCTCATTTGACCTGCGACATATGTGAATGAGATAAAAATAACACATATAACAGCAACCGCGCGAGCAAAGTCAGAATAATATCTATCCCCAACAAAATCAGGAACAGTAAATTTACCAAATTTTCTCAAATAAGGTGCAAGAAGCATCGCTAGTAGAACATATCCACCAGTCCAACCCATAAGATAAGCGCCACCATCACTACCTTTTAGAGAAACTATACCAGCAAGTGAGATAAAAGAAGCCGCACTCATCCAGTCAGCACCAGTTGCCATACCATTTAATACTGGGTGAACACCACCACCTGCTATATAAAACTCTTTAGTTGATCCCGCTTTTGCCCATATAGCAATACCTATATATAAAGCAAATGAAAGACCAACAAATAAATAAATTAAAGTTTGTAATTCCATATATTATCCTTTTTCTTAACTATTATTTCACACGATACTAAGGAACAACTTTGCAGTTGTATAATTTTATTCGTGTACATCGTATTTTTTTTCGATTCTTTCCATCATCTTTGCGTAAACAAAGATAAGAATTACAAATACATAAATTGAGCCTTGTTGAGCAAACCAGAAACCAAGTTTGAATCCACCAAAAGATATAGCATTTAATTCGTCTATAAAGATGATTCCACATCCATAAGAAACGATAAACCATATCGCTAACATTTTGAGAATAACTGATACATTCTCTTTCCAATAAGCTTGAGCAGCACTATTGTCCATATGTTCTCCTTTTTATAAGATAAGATAATACTATTTTATTAAAATAGCATTATCGTAGCAAATGAAAGAAATAGTTAATTATGTAAGAAAAATGTATATAAGTGTGTAAAAAGGAAACAAACTCACGGTTTATAAATTGGTATATATGAATCAGATATGATTTGTGCC
>JALUMJ010000222.1 GCA_027040375.1 Campylobacteraceae bacterium | reverse complement strand
AGACGATATTTTTTGCAAAAAATGCCGTACCTTTGATAATCGGTAAAAATTCTCAAAATGAGATATTTTTTGGCTCAAGTGATGCACCTTTGATAGGATTTGCAGATGAAGTATCGTATCTTGAAGATGGAAGCTTTGGTTGGGCAAGCAAAGAGGAGATAGAAATCTTTAAAGACAATACTAAAATAGTACCAATTTTTAAACTTTTAAATTCTAGTAAAATCTATGCTCAAAAAGATGGTTATAGGTTTTTTATGGAAAAAGAGATATATGAGCAATCAACCGTAACAAGCGAAACTTTAATGGGAAGAATCAAAGATGAAAAAGTCTTTTTAGAAGAGTTGCAAGATTATGATTTTAACGATATAGACGAGATAAAGATATGTGCATGTGGCACCAGTTACCACGCAGCTCTTACTTCTAGTTATCTATTTGAGCGGACTTCAAAAATCAGATGTCAAGTTGAGATAGCAAGTGAGTTTAGATACAAAGAACCACTATTGGATAAAAAAACACTATTTTTAGTCATCAGTCAAAGTGGAGAAACAGCTGATACTTTGCAAGCTTTAAAGATGGCAAAAAAAGCAGGACTCAAAACTCTAGCTATTTGCAATGTTGACAACTCTTCGATTGTAAGAATCAGCGATGCCACAATCCTAACAAGAGCTGGCATAGAAAAAGGAGTTGCAAGTACAAAAGCCTTTGCTACACAAGTGCTAACTCTTTGGCTTTTGGCTCTACATGTAGCTAAATTCAAGGGAAATATAGATGATGCTACATGTAAAACTGAGATAAAAGCTATAAGAAGCATCCCAAGTGTTTTAAAAGTCGATGAACAAATACATGAGAAACTACATAGACTCTCCAAAAGATACCTTCACGGTCATGGTTTTTTCTTTATAGGTAGAGATATATTTTTCCCTCTTGCACTCGAAGGTGCATTGAAATTAAAAGAGATAAGTTATCTTCACGCTGAGGGCTACCCCGCAGGTGAGATGAAACACGGTCCAATAGCACTAGCCGACAGTAAACTCTTTACGATAGCACTCATGCCCCAAACTATGCTTTATGATAAAACCAAAAGTAATGTAGAAGAGCTAAGTGCCAGAGATGCAACAATCTTAGCTATCAGTCCAAAAGAGTTTGAACTAGCAGATGATTTTATCAAGACTCAACCGCACAAGCATCCTATGAGCGAATTTTTCGAGATGATGGTCATCACTCAACTTTTAGCACTTGAGATTTCAATAAGGCTAGGAAATGATGTGGATATGCCAAGAAACTTAGCAAAAAGTGTAACGGTAGAGTAGAGTTGGCACGAGAGAGGTTTTGGCTAGATAAAAATCTGCCTTTTATTGAGTGTCGATACAGTAAAAACAGCGGTAAACACTACAAGCCTCATATACATTCGACTCTGAGCATCGGAGCTATCGACAACGGCGAAGTTTTATATAGAGTAGATAAAGAAGATTCTCTGTTGAAATCTGGCTCATTAGCAATCATAAATCCAAATACACTGCATCAATGCAACCCTTTGAAAGAGGAGGCAAGAAGCTATTATATGCTCTACTTAGATACACGGTGGTGCCTGAGGATTCAACAATCATTTTGTAAAACAGACTCATTTATAGAACCAAATGAAATCATCATAAAAAATCAAAAGCTTTATGAAGAGTATATAGAGTGTATGGATTTCTTGATGCGAGATGAGTTTTTACTTGAAAAAGAGCAAGCGGTGAGCACACTTGTTGAAAAAATCTTCAAAAAGCTCATAGACTGCCAAGATAAAGAAACCCAAACAATACCTCTACATGTAGAGGCCATAAAAGAGATGCTGACTTGTAGTTTGGATGAAGATATTACACTCGAAGACATGTCCAAAAAACTTAAAATAAACCCATACACTCTTCTTAGAAACTTCAAAGACAAAGTTGGGATAACTCCTCACGCATACAGGATGAACTACCGCATAGAGTATGCCAAAAAACTGCTTCAAGGACAAAATCAGATAAGCTATGTCGCCCTTGAATGTGGATTTTATGACCAAAGTCACCTAAATAAACACTTCAAAGCCATAACTGCTACTACTCCAAGAGAGTATCAACTCAATTTTATACAATAATTTATTTTAAAAATCCTATATACTTCCCTTTTCTGGAGGTAAATTATGGAATTTTTGATTTTGGCAACTGCGCATTTTTTAGCTCTTTTGAGCCCTGGACCTGATTTTTTTATCATCATCCAAACTTCACTTAAGCGAACATTCAAAGAGGCTTTTGTCGTTTGTGCAGGCATTGCCACGGCAAATGCTGTCTACCTTATCATTGCTGTTTTAGGGCTTGAAAGCATAAAACATATGAATTGGCTGATGAATATACTAAGATATTTGGGAGGCATATACCTGCTATATCTAGGGTATATGCTTTTAAAAGCACCTAAAATCAATCTACTAGAAAAGGAAATATCTCTACATGTAGAGAATTTAAAAGGACAATTTGCAAAAGGCTTTTTATCTGCTTTTTTAAATCCAAAAAATATCATCTTCTACCTATCTTTATTTACAGCCTTGGTTTCAGAAACAACCCCTCTTTATATGAGAAGTTTATACGCTCTTTGGATGTTCTCTTTAGTATTTTTTTGGGATATGGGAGTGAGTTTTATAATAGGAAACAAGAAAGTAAAAGAGAAACTTTCCTCTTATATATTTGGGATAGAAAAAGCAGCAGGAGTCGTGCTTGGCTCTTTTGGACTTCTGCTGATATTTAACTTATTATAAAAAACTTAAAGCCCTTACTGCAACATACTCCACAATGCCTCAGATAAAGTAGGATGAGCAAAAACCATATCTTTTAAATCATCTTTTGTTAGTTTTGCATTTATGGCAATTAGGATTTCGTGGATTAGTTCTGTTGTGTCATTTCCTATCATCGCACATCCTAGTATAATTCCACTCTCTTTTTCGCATAAGAGTTTTATGAAGCCTCCGTCATCGCCTTTTATCTTTGCTTTTGCATTTGATTTAAAGAAGCTTTTTATCACTTCATAATCTATGTTTTGTTTTTTAAGTGTTTTTTCATTTAAACCAACACTTGCGACTTGTGGGTGGCAAAAGGTCACAAATGGGATTATTTTGGATGGTTGGTTTTGTTTTTCATTTAGTATGTTATTTGCTACAACTTTTGCTTCATTGTACGCCACATGAGCTAATGCAGGTGTTGGGATCACATCACCAAGTGCATAGATATTTGAATTTTTTGTTTTTAGATTTTCATCTACGATTACAAATCCTCGCTCACTCTTTACGCCAGCTTTTTCAAGTCCAAGGCTTGTAGTGTTTGGGGCTCTTCCGATGGAGACTAAGACTAACTCATAATCTTCTTGGGCTTCACCTTTTTGAGTATCCATTTTTATATTTACACTATTTTCGTTTTTAGTGCAACTTGTAACATTTGCACTTAGCGTTACTTTTATGCCTTTTCTCTCTAATTCTCGTTTGAGTGTTTTTGCTACATCTTCATCTTCTGCGGGAACTAGATTTGGCGTAAATTCCGCTATGTGAACACTTGAGCCAAGAGAGTTAAAAAATGTTGCAAATTCACACCCTATTGCACCACCACCTACAACCAAAACGGAACTTGGAATTTTTTCTAATTCAAAAACTTCATCACTTGAGATAATCTGCTTTTTATCAACTTTTAAAAGTGGGTGCGGTCTGTGGATAGAGCCTGTTGCTATGACAAATTTATCTGCTTTTATGATTTGCTCATTTACGATTATAGAACTTTTATCTACAAACGAAGCCACACCAAATATACTCTGCACTCCCGCTCTTTTGATATTTGCTACTGCTCCTTTTCGTATCTGCCCTAGCATCTCTTCTTTTTTGTTTTTCAAAGTTGGCATATCAAACGAAACATCTTGCATGTCCAGCCCACAACTTTGCAAATATTTCTTTTTGCCAAGATAACTCACACTTTCAAGATAAAGTTTTGCAGGAATACAACCTTCATTTAGACAAGTCCCGCCTATATGATTTTCGTTTTTTTCAACTAAACAAACTCCTTTACCAGCCTTTGCCAAAGCGATAGAACATCTCTCACCTGCGGGTCCACCGCCTATCACTACTACATCAAATTTCATTTTTTTCCTTCAAAATACTCATGCGCCATATATGAGCTTCTTGTGTAAGGCGAGCTTTTTACAAACTCAAAACCCATCTCTTTTGCCATTCCTCCAAGCTCTTCAAACTTTTCTGGTTTTATGTACTCTTTTACGCTTACATGTGACTTGCTAGGAGCTAAATACTGTCCCATAGTAAGTAAGGTACAATCAACATCGAGCAAATCTTGCAAAACCTTTCTAAGCTCATCTTCTCTCTCGCCAAGACCTAGCATCAAAGCACTTTTTGTTTTGACTTTTGGATTTAAAGCTTTAAGAGTTTTTAAAACCTCCAAAGAGCGGTCATAATGTGCACCTTTTCGCACTTCGTAAAGTCTTGGCACTGTTTCAATATTGTGTCCGATAATCTCAGCTCCACAGTTTGCCACAACTTCAAGTGCTTGTATATTGTTCTTCAAATCAGGTATCAAAAGCTCAACCGTAATCTGCTCATCCATCTTCTTAATAGCCTCAACACATCGCCTAAAAATCTCAGCTCCACCATCAATCAAATCATCTCTTGTCACGCTAGTAATCACAACATGCCTAAGACCAAGGGCAATTACAGCGTCAGCTACCTTTTGAGGTTCATCCAAATCAAGCTCATTTGGCTTGCCCTTATTTACATTGCAAAAGGTGCATTTTCTCGTACATGTATCGCCTAAAATCATAAATGTAGCATTTTTATTTGAGAAGCACTCAGAGATATTTGGACACATCGCCTCTTGGCAAACTGTGTGAATTCCTATACTTTTTAGTTTTTGCTCTACATCTTTTTTTTGCGTAAAATTTAGTTTTTTATGTAACCAATTTGGCTTTCTTTGTACTTTTGTCATCCTATTAAAAACCTTTATTGTTTTAGTTATGTTAATTTTATTTAAGAAAGTAGCTA
>JALUMJ010000221.1 GCA_027040375.1 Campylobacteraceae bacterium | reverse complement strand
TGGCTTTTTCGCTTTAAAGTACCTAATTATAGAGTAAATTGGCTTGTTGTTTGATTAGGTGTGGAATTATTGGGGCTGAGTAGAAATATTATGTTTCTTAGGATAGTCAAAAAAAAGTATTTTTCCATTATTTTCTTTTATGTCCTTAAAGCTTTTTACATCAAACTCTATGCAAACGATAGAGCATGTTGGCATATTTGTAAGAATCGCTCCGCTTAAAATCTCCCCTGTTTCTGTTATGGTTGGATTGTGTGCCACAATAAAAAGAGATTTTATACTATCATCCATAGAGTCAAGCAGATATCTGTATGTTTGATAGGAGCTATCATATAGGGATTCTTCAAAATTGATTGAAGATTTTTCATAATTGAGAGTTTCAGAGATGATTTTAGCTGTAGTTTTTGCTCTTTTTGCAGGGCTTGATATGATTAAATCTGGCAATACTCCAAAATGCTTTAGCCTCTTGGCCATAAAAGATGCATCATTTTTACCTTTTTTGCTAAGTGCTCTTTCAAAGTCATTTATACCAAATTCTGCGTCACTTGCCTTTGCATGTCTTATGAGATATATTTTTTTCATATCATATTTTACCATCTAATACATAAAATTTTGCAAAACCCACTTTTTTATCAGTCTTCTATTGACTGCAAAAAAAGGTAATTCATGGTGCAACATAACTTCTAGTTTTTTTATGCTGTATTCATCTTTGAGATGCAATTCATTTGCTATGGTTTGAAGCATTAATATCATCTGCGTTTCAGAAGTTATATCGAATTTTTCACTTCCCTCGGCTTCAAAAAATTTCGATTCATCATAAAGGGTAAAATCTTTGTTATAAGAGAATTGTAATAATTCTTTAGTTACTATAATTTTCATGGTAGCAATTATATAAAAAACTTACTAAAGGTTGGATTATGAAATTTAATGCTTGGCAAAATCATAAAGGTTATACATTAGGTGCTGAACTAGAAGCTAGAATTCAAGACAAAAACAGTTTTGAGCTCCAGAACAAATCCTCTAGCATTAGAAAAAGTTTTAGTGATGAGTTTAAAAAAAGTATCCACCAAGAATTTTTAGAATGCATGGTTGAGTTTGTAAGCCCAGTATGTCAGACATCTTATAAAGTTATAGAAGAGCTTAAAAAACAAATTGCTTATCTAAATAGTGTTATAAAAGATGATGATTTGATCATAGCAACATCTGGTTCCCACTCCTATGCCGTAGAGCCACTTTTACATGTAAATGAAAAAAGATATGATGATTTTGCTGATGAATACGGCATATTGCTTTCTCGTTTTCACATATGTGGTTTTCATATCCATGTCGCCCTGCCCTCATCTGTTGAAGCCATGAGAGCTTACAATTATTCGCTTGAATTTTTACCTATTTTTTTGGCACTTAGTGCTAATTCTCCATATTTTAACGGCGAAGATGCAAGGCTCTTATCGTATCGTGCGAAGATATTTGAACAACTCCCACGAGCTGGTCAATCAAGCTACTTTGATAATTTTACTCAAATGAAAGAGTTATATGAAGATATGAATAAAGCCGGGAGCGTGCAAAGTGCAAAAGATATTTGGTGGGATGTGAGGATAAGCCCAGGTTTTGGAACTTTAGAGATAAGAATATGTGATGCAAGCCATGACTTTGAAAGACTTAGATTACTTATAGTTTTATTTCAAGCTTTGTGTCTTTTTGCACAAAATCAAGAACTCATAAGAATTTCACATCAAATTTTATTGCAAAACAGATGGAACGCCCTAAGACATGGGCTAGATGGTGTATTTCAAAATCATAGTGTGGTTACTACTATGAGGGAGCATTTTTTAGATTTAGTGGAACGAATGGAAGAAAATGGTATATTTTCAAAACTAAAAACAAAAGATGACATACAAAATATAAAAAATTTAGCAAACAAAGAAGAGTTAGCAAAAAAACAACTTAGGGTTTATAAAAAAACCAAAGATTTTAAAGAAGTTGAAAAACTAGGGATACTATGAAAAAAAACAATACGCTAGGCGTGGTAAGTGCGGGTGATTTAAATACAGCAAAAGCTGGTGAAGAGATGCTAAAACTAGGTGGAAATGCTTATGATGCCATGTGTGCATGTTTGCTTGCCTCTCCTCTTTGTGAGCCGATTCTTACGAGTCTTGGTGGCGGAGGCTTTATGCTAAGCACTCAAAAAGATAAAGAGCCGATTGTTTATGATTTTTTTGTAGATGTTCCACCAAAAAATATAGATAATCCAGAATTTTATCCCATAAATGTTGATTTTGGCACAACTGTACAAGAGTTTCACATAGGGTGTGGTGCTAGCGCTGTTCCAGGCGTCGCAAAAGGAATTTGGCAGATATATGAAGATTTATGTTCGCTTCCGATGGAAACCATAATACAGCCAGCATATAGATATGCAACAAATGGCATATATCTTTCTAAAACACAAGCTGATTTTCTTAAGCTTTTAACGCCGATTTATTTTTCTACCAAAAGTTCTCGCGATATATATGTCAAAGATGGTAGGCTCATAGATGAGACGCATTTATTTAAAAACGAAGCTTATGGTAGTTTTTTAAAAGAGTTTGCAAAAAATGGTTCGGATATATTTTACAAAGGTGATATCGCCTCTAGCATAGACAAGCTTTGCAAGGAGCACGGTGGATTACTAGATAAAAAAGTTTTAGAGGATTACCAAGTCATAAAAAAAGCGCCGCTAAAATTTAGATATAAAGATTATGATATTTTTACGAACCCTCCTCCGTCAAGTGGTGGAATTCTTACTGCTTTTAGTCTTTTGTTGCTTGAAAATGAAGATTTAGGACAACACAGGAGCCAAGAGTATTTTGAAAAGCTAATAGTTGCTCAAAAAATCACAGGAGATTTTAGAAAAAAATACATAGATGAATTTTTACACACTAACAATCTAAGAGATATTTTAAAAAACGACAGATTATTAGACGCTTTTAGAGATAAGTTTAAGAAAAAAATAAATAGATTTGGAAATACTACACATGTAAGCATAGTTGACAGCTTTGGAAATGGAGCAAGCACAACCACCACAAATGGAGAAGCTTGCGGATACATAATCCCCCAAACTGGTATCATGCTAAACAATATGCTAGGAGAAGAAGACCTAAACCCACACGGTTTTTTTGGTTGGGATAGCGGCATAAGATTGCCTTCCATGATGGCTCCAACTGCCGTCTTGCAAGATGAAAAGCTTTTGTTATTACTCGGAAGCGCAGGAAGCAACCGCATAAGAAGTGCTATGCTTCAAACGATAATCAACTACACCCACTTTAAAATGGGAGTTCAAGAAGCCATAGATGAGCCAAGAGTTCACTATGAAAATGGAACTATCTTTACAGAACCTCCTTTACATGTAAGCCTAAAAGGCGTAAATGATACATATGAATTAAAACAATTTGACTCTTTAAATATGTTTTTTGGTGGAGTTCAAGCAGTCAGTGGCAACTTTGATGGAGGAGCAGACTCTAGGCGTGGAGCTTGCGTGTTGAAAGTGCTAAAAAACTCCTAGAAATTTCATCTAATATTTAGGATTCTGATATTAAGCAGTTCAAAGCATCAGGTTTATGGATAAATTTTTAGATATAATACAACAAATTAGGCAAAAGAGGATTTATTATGCAAACAATTACATTAAAACTTGAAGATGCAATAAGTGATAAATTTTTATGGCTTTTGAGTCATTTTAACAAACAAGAAGTTAGTATAATAGATAAAGATGAATACATAAATGATGATGAATATTTAAGAAGTATTGATGGGATGGTTGAAAGCATACTTAAGGCTAGGAATGAGCCTATCGAGAAAGGTGTAACATTAGATAAGTTAGAGTGGTAAAATGTATCAACTAATTTTTATGACACAAGCCCAAAAAGATACAAAAAATTTAGCTTCAAGTGGTTTAAAACCAAAAGTAATGAAGTTGCTTAAAATCATACAAACTTATCCGCTCCAATATCCACCTGAATTTGAATACCTAAAAGGTGATATGAAGGGATTAATAAGTAGAAGAATCAATAAACAACATAGACTAGTTTATGAAATCTTTGAAGAGGAAAAATTAATCAAAATTTATAGAATGTGGAAGCATTACGAATAAAATACTAACAAATTCTTGCACAATGCAACCGT
Source organism: Campylobacteraceae bacterium (assembly GCA_027040375.1). Taxonomy (GTDB): domain Bacteria; phylum Campylobacterota; class Campylobacteria; order Campylobacterales; family Sulfurospirillaceae; genus JAADIZ01. The sequence continues at coordinate 14,044 of JALUMJ010000221.1, read as the reverse complement.
TATGTGCAAGGTGATATCGCAAAATGATAAAAGAAGTAAATAAGCAATTGTTATTGTCTTCTGCAATTGGACAACATATTAACAATGAATATATAAATATTAATAGATAAGATATGACAACAGAAAAACTTTTAAATAATGGATATTTCCCAAAAGAGTTACCTCCTTGTTTTTTTACCAATTTATTAGGAGCTAACTTTAATACAATATCAGCTGACTTGGTTAATAATGAGTCTGCAAGACTGGCTGCATTTGAGAATATGGCAAATGTTTTAACAACTAAAGATGAAATTAGAGAGGAGAAATTAAGACTAAAACAAGTTTTCAAAAATAGATTGAAATATTCTGAATGTGCTCAATACTCAATTCCTAAGCCTGGATTGGCTAGAAATATTATTAAAATCCCGAATCCACTACATCAAGGAAAACTTGCAGACGCTATCGCAACCAATTATAGTGATATTGAAAAACTTTTCGAAAAATCAAATTTGTCAACAACAAAACCAAAACTTGAAACTGAAATATCTCAAGGAAAAAGGTCAGTAAAACATGATAATTTTGGTTTATTTAAAGAATTGTGTATTGTTAACTAATTTAAATATTCTATCCAATTAAAAACAGATATCGCAAAATTTTACCCTTCAATCTATACACACTCTATTCCTTGGGTCACTTTCGGAGGAAAGGAAAAATTCAAAAGAAATAGAGCTCTACACAAACATGACCCTTCTAAAATAAATATTATTTATGGCAATGACATAGATGATAGACTTATGTGGAGTCAAAACCAACAAACAATGGGAATTCCCATTGGTCCAGATACATCATTTATTGCCGCAGAAATTATTGCTTGCCATATTGACGAATTATTTGAAAAAAAACTCAAAAAAAAGAGAATTGACTTTGTAGGTTATAGATACTATGACGATTTTTCTCTATATTTCAATTCAGAATTAGCTGCCCAAATTGCACTTACTGAATTAAAATCGATACTAAGTGAATTCGAACTTAGAATTAATGATGATAAAACAACAATTAGCAGAACTCATAATAAACTTGAAAGCGATTGGGCTCTTGCTATTAAGTCTTTTTATTTTAGACCTTCAGAAAATGATCAAAAAGAAGATATTTGGAATTTCTTTTCAATAGCGTTTAAATTTTCAAAAAAAACCCGAATAAAAGTGTTCTTCGCCTAGCAGTAAACAAATTCAATTTTGTTCGAATTGAAAAACATAATTGGAACTTTTTTGAATCCTTAATATTTAGGCTTGGACTAACAGATACTGGTACCTTACAAAAAATAGCTAAATTACTCATTTCATATAAAAATTTAGTGAATAAACCTAAATTAAAAAGTTTTTGTGTTGAAGTCATTCGTAGACATGCTGGAAAAAAGCATGATTACGAATTGACATGGGCACTTTGGTTATTAAATGATTTCAATATTCAGCCAAATAAAGAAATATTTGAAATTGTATTAGAAAGTAAATGCTGTTGCGCATGTATTATTGCTCTTGATTTATTAAATAAAAATAAGAGAATTAAAACTTTTGATTATTCTTCATTGATAGATGATTTAACAACTGAAAACTTAAATAATAGAAATTGGTTGCTAGTATATGAAACAATATATAAAGACTGGATTTCAGGTGTTTCATCTTCGGTTATCACAGAGCATTTTTATTTTAATTTAATAAAATCTAAAAATATCCATTTTTATGATTCATCTAAAAATTTAGCACCATTAAAAAATGAACGGTCAAATTTTAAGCAAATAGATAGAAAAATCAATCAACTTTTAAATTATGTAACCAAAAACAAAATTACCAATGGTGCGATTAAATCTGAGGTTCAAAAGCTAGCCAACAGTTTAGAACTGACTTCTTTTACACAAATGACAACTAGAAAAAAAGTTCAGGACAAATTGGTAGACTCCGATTTAAAAATAAAAGAGCTGATTAAGCGTGTATCTTCAATTCAATCGAATATGAAGAAGTTTGAGAAAAGAAAGCCATATTTCGTAATTGAAAAAAGACTTGAAGAACTTAAGCACCTTACTTTAAAAGAAATTGAAGCTGAAGTTAGAGAAAATAATGCATTATTGTTTGACCCAAAATATGACTAATAAAACTACTAACTATATCTGCTGTACAGTACCATACGACAGAATATTGAAAAATTTAAAAAAACATATAACAAATACTTTAAAAGATGAAAAATGCTTATAAGCTCATACTAAATGGGAGTCTAGGCTATTCACTCCAAATACATTCACTTGACTTATTAATATATATATGATAGAATTTTCATATGAATAAAACTTCATATGAAAGGATAAGAAATGAAAAAAATATTTAAAACAAACAATATAAGTTGTATAAACTGTGCAAACCTCATCAAAGGCTCTTTGGAGGATGATTTTGGTGAGATAGTTGTTAATCTTGATGTTAAACCAAGAGAGGTGACAGTTGAGATAAAAGATGACTCATCTGAGGCAAAATTTAAAGAAGAGATGAATGAGCTTGGATACAGCGTTATTGAAGAATAGTAAAATGGATGAAGATAGATTGACCCATTCATGCTGTGAGGGAGTCAGTTTTCTTGATGATATCAAAAGCGCACTTCCTAGTGATGATGAAATCGTAAAGATGACTTATATTAATAAAGCTTTGAGCGACCCAATTCGACTTAAGATGCTATTTGCTCTGTTAGATTATGAGATTTGCGTGGGAGAGATGTCAAATCTACTTGGCATCTCTCAATCACATGTATCACACCAATTTAAAATTCTAAGAAGATACGAAATAGTTGATTTTACAAAAGACAAAAAAATGTCTTTTTACAGAATTGTGAATACTGAAGTAAAACAACTACTCAAACAAAAAAAGGCAAAGATATGTCAAAAGAAAAAATAAACTTAAGCATTTCGGGCATGACTTGTGTTAATTGCTCAAATGGCATACAAAAAGTTGTAGGCAAACTGGATGGATTAGAGAGTTCAAAGGTGAGTTTCGCTTCAAATAGCGGTGAATTTATGATAGATTCAGATAAGCTAAACAAAGATAAATTGATAAAAAAAATCAAAACACTAGGATACGGTGTTGAAGAAGACATAAAGGCACTTGAAATTGCAAAGAAAGAAGCTTACTATAAACTAAGAAGACTTTTTATCACAGCTTTGGTTTTAAGTGTGAGTATTTTTTATTTTTTATTTTTTCCAGTTGCAAATATCAATTTATACATAATGTTTGCATTAGGAAGTATCGTCCAATTTTACCCTGGTGGTAGATTTTATTCTCTTGCTTTTAAAGCGATAAGTCATAAAAATTTTGACATGAATGTGTTGGTTGCTCTTGGAACAAGTGCGGCGTACTTTTACTCTGCTTTTGTAGTGCTCTTCCCTGCCCTATTTCCTGCTCATCTGAGATTTATATATTTTGATGGCGCTAGTGTTATCATTACTTTTATACTTTTAGGTCGCCTATTAGAAGAGAAAAGCAAAGCAAAAGCTACTGATTTTTTGAAGAATTTGATGAACTTAGCACCTCTAAATGCTCAAAAAATTGAGAAAGATGGAACTATTACACAAATACCAGCAATTGAGCTAAATATAGAAGATATCGTTCTTGTTAAGCAAGGTGAAAAGGTTTCGGCTGATGGCATAGTGATAGAAGGTGGAGCCGAGATTGATACATCCATGATAACAGGAGAACCACTTCCTGCATACAAAACAATAAATGATGAAGTGGTAGCAGGAACCATAAATACTGCTGGCTTGGTAAAAGTAAAAGTTACAAAATTAGCAAATGACACCACACTTTCAAAGATAATTGCACTCTTAAATGAAGCCCAGAGCAAAAGTATGCCGATAGCTAGATTTGCAGATAAAGTCGCAAATGTATTTGTACCAGTTGTTATACTTATCTCTATTTTGACATTTTTTGTATGGTATTTTTTTGTAGGAGATGCCCTTAGTGCGATATTAGCTTCCATCTCAGTTCTCATCATATCTTGCCCTTGTGCTTTGGGATTAGCAACGCCTATAGCTATCGTTAGTGCTGTTGGAAAAGGTGCCAAGGAAGGAATTTTGATAAAAAATCCTGAAGTTTTAGAGATAATCAAAGATATCAAATATGCAGTTTTTGACAAAACAGGGACTATAACAAAAGGCGAAATTTCTGTCAAAGATGTTATGCTCGATGAGCAATATTTAGAAGTTTTAGGCTCAATTGAGAGTTATAGCGAACACCCTATCTCAAAAGCTATAACTAACTATATAAAAGAAAAAGGATATGCTTGCACACAAAAGATTGAAGACATGCAAGTATTGCCAGGATTTGGGGTAAGTGCTAAAAGTGGTGATGAACAGATTTTGATAGGAAATATAACTCTTTTAGAAAACAATAAGGTAGATATACCAAAAGAGTATATGGAATTTTTTGAAAAAACTATCAACGCAGGAAATGGGGCTGTATTTGCAAGTGTTGGCAAAGAGTGTGTTGGCGTTATAGCTTTGGAAGATAGTCTAAAAGATGGTGCTGTGAAACTAATACAAAAACTAAAAGCCAAAGATATAGTGCCGATTTTACTAACAGGGGACAATGAAGTAACAGCCAAAAAAATCGCAAGTGAAGTGGGAATCGAGTTGGTTTATGCGGGTGTTTTGCCAGATGAAAAATACAAAGTCATAAAAGATTTGCAAAAAGGCGCAAAAGTTCTTTTTGTGGGTGATGGCATCAATGATTCAGTCTCCATCAAACAAGCAGGCATAGGAATTGCACTAAATTCTGGCTCAGACATCACAAAAGAGGCAGGAGATATAATCCTTATGAACAATGAAATCATCTCTGTTTTAAAAAGCATAAATCTCTCTCAAAGAGCCATGAATACTATAAAACAAAATCTCTTTTGGGCATTTTTCTATAACTCTATAGGTATCCCAATAGCAGCAGGCGTTTTATACCCAGTATTTGGGATAATGCTAACACCTGTATATGCGGGAATCGCCATGAGTTTTAGCTCTGTAAGTGTTGTGCTTAACTCCCTAAGATTAAAATTTGCTAAACTGCAAGGGTAGCGAAGTAATAAATAAAAGAGCAAGATTTACCATTATATTATAAAATATATCCTATAATATCTATAAAAAACACGAAGGCTCTATATTGTTATATTATCTATCCATAAAAGGTGGTCAAAAACTCAAAGGTTCAGTTAGTATTTCTGGTGCTAAAAATTCTGCTCTTCCTCTTTTGGCTTCTACTTTGTTATCTAAAAACAAGATTACCTTATCAAATATGCCAAATGTGGTTGATGTAAAAACACTCACTAAACTTTTAGAAAATCTTGGTGCTACAAAAAGCTCAGAAGGAAACAGTGTATCCATAGACACAACTACTGTTGATTCTGCTTGTGCAAACTATGATATCGTGCGAAAAATGAGAGCTTCTATACTCACTCTTGGACCTTTATTGGCTAGATTTGGACATTGTGAAGTCTCTATGCCCGGGGGTTGCGCCATAGGACAAAGACCTATAGATTTACACTTAAAAGCGTTGGAGCTTATGGGTGCGAAGATAGAGTTAAAGCAAGGTTATGTGGTAGCTAAGGCGCCAGAGGGATTAAAGGGTGCTACTATTATATTTGATAAAGTCACGGTGACTGGAAGTGAAAACATCATAATGGCAGCCTCTTTAGCCAATGGAGTGACTAAGCTTGTAAATATTGCGAAAGAACCCGAGGTTGTACAGCTTTGCGAAGTCTTGATGGAGGCAGGAGTAAGCATAGAAGGAGTTGGAACTGCAAACTTAAGCATAGTTGGAAGTTATGGCGAACTGCTTGACATGAAAGATGTAAAAGTCATACCCGACCGCATCGAAGCAGGCACTTATCTTTGTGCAGGAGCCATCACAAACTCAAAGATAACGATAACAAATGTTATACCAAAGCACTTAGAGTCCATAACGCTAAAACTTAGACAAATGGGTTTTGATTTCGAGATAGGAGAAAATTCGATTACTATACTTCCAGCTGGCAAGATAAAAGCTTGCGATATAGAAACCAGTGAATATCCAGGATTTCCAACCGACATGCAAGCCCAATTTATGGCACTTTGTACGCAAGCTAACGATACAAGTATCATAGACGAAAGACTTTTTGAAAACAGATTTATGCATGTAAGTGAACTTGTCAGGATGGGTGCAAATATAAAACTAAAGGGTCACAGTGCAACAGTTGGTGGCAATACTGATTTGATTTCAGCTGATGTCATGGCTACTGATTTGCGAGCTAGTTCCGCTTTGATTTTGGCGGCACTCGTGGCAAAAGGAACTACAAAAGTTCATAGAATATATCATTTAGATCGTGGGTATGAAAACCTAGAGGGGAAATTTTCAGCTCTTGGTGCAAATATAGAAAGATTAGAGGAATAAATATGCAAAAATTAACATCAACTCCACTTGAAACTGCAAAAAAACTCTCTTTAGGTTTGATAGATTCAAAGCCTTTAAGTGAGTGGTTGCCTATATCTGATTGCTTAGGGCTAGTTAATGCAAAAGACATTACATGTGAAAAGAATTTGCCGTCTTTTAATAATTCTGCCTTAGATGGCTATGCTATAAAACATAGCGATATAGGTAAAAAATTAAAAATATCCCAAACCATATTTGCTGGCGATTCAAAACAGAGTGAACTCAAAACAGATGAATGCTACAAGATAATGACAGGGGCAAAGATACCAGATGATGCTGATACTATAGTTGCCTTCGAAGATACACAGAAAATTAATGATGATTTCGTGCAAATTCCCAATAATGTTAAAAAAGGTAATGCTTTTAGAAAAAAAGGTGAAGAGGTGGCAATTGGGGAGATTTTAATCACCAAAGGAACTTTATTAAACTCTTCAGATATAGCTTATCTTGCCTCTCAGGGAATCTCGCAAGTTGAAGTTTATAAAAAGATATCTATAGCTATATTTTCCACTGGAAACGAGCTAAAAGAACCTTGGGAAAGTGCAAATGAAGATGAAATTTACAATGTAAATTCATCTGCACTTATAGCTCTTTTTGCGGAATTTGGATTTAAGGCTGATTACTGCGGCGTAATTCCTGATAATTTAGAACAAAGCAAAGCATACTTTAAAAAGATGAAAAAATACGATGTCCTAGTCACGACTGGTGGCATCAGTATGGGAGAGGCTGATTTTGTCGAAGATGCTCTTAAGGCAAATGGATTGAAATCTCTCTTTCATGGGGTAAATATAAAACCCGGTCGTCCTACAATGATAGGAAAAATGGAAAATACTATTGTAGCTTCTATGCCTGGAAATCCGCTCGCTGCCTATGTTAATGCCTTTTTATTTTTAATTCCACTTTTAAAAAAACTTCAGGGCAATACATCTTTTGAACACAAAACTATAAAAGCTAAGATGAGTGATGATTTAAAAATAAAACCAAATAGAGCAAACCTTGTCTTAGGGCATTTTGAAAACGGTATCTTTAAAGCCACCTTGAACAACAGATATGGTTCTGGTATGATTACTCCAATTGTACTTAGCAATGCTTTGTTTGTATCTAAAGACGAACAAAATATCATAAAAAAAGATGAAGAAATTGATATAATTCTACTTAAAGGAAATTTTTGATATCATTTCAACCTTCAAGCGGGAATAGCTCAGCGGTAGAGCACGACCTTGCCAAGGTCGGGGTCGCGAGTTCGAACCTCGTTTCCCGCTCCATTATATTTTTACTTTTTATGATTTCTTTATTAAATGCTTCTAGTAAATACACTATCAATAAAAGCTATTGCGTAGATAATCTCACAAAAGTAAATGCATCTCTTTTTACAAAAAACAAAAAAAATGATTTTAAAATTATTGACTTACCAAAAAATAGGACGACATATAGAGTATCATCTTTAAAAATTATTTCTAAATTTAAAGCACACGATATGCAGATAACCGACTTATCTGATGGTATAGTAAATTTTAAAATATGCAAAAAAATCTTAGATTTTACTGATGCACAAAAATTACTTGCACAAAAATATACATCAAAATATCCGACGATTAAAATACAAAAAATACACATAACAAGTGCTTCACCATTGTCTCGTAGCCTCTCTTTTTTTAAATTAGACAAGATAAATATCGCAGAAAATAACTATAGAAAATCAAAAGCTACATTTGGCGCTATATATAAAAGGGGTGAAGAGACTAAAAAGATATATCTAAAATACAAAATAGATGCAAATATATCAATTTTTAAAGCAAATTATAATTTGCGAAACGGTAAAATCCTAAATCCAGATGATTATAGAAAAACAGAGATAAAATTAGATAAATTACCCCTACATGTAATAACTGGAAATATCACAAATGATTATATAGTCAAAGGATATGTGAGAAAAGACTCGATATTAAGCACTAATAATTTAAAAATTAAAAAAAACTTGCTAAAAGGCGCTTTTATAAAAGCAAGAATCAAAGAAGAAAATATGATTTTAGACATAGACGCACACCTACTGAGCGATGCAAATATAGGCGATAGAGTGAAACTACAAACAACTAATGGTAAAGTTTTAAATGCTAAAATTATCTCTTTAAAAATTGCGAAGATAATAGAGTGAAATTAATCATAGCCATCAGCGGAGCTAGTGGAGCCAGCTTGGGCGAGAAATTTATAAAAAAGTTGCCTAGTGATATAAAAAAATATGTTATTTATTCACAAAATGCAACAACCGTACTAGACAAAGAGCAAAATCTATCTATCCTAGAAAATGAAAATATAGCTGCCCCAACAGCTTCAGGCTCATTTGGATGCGATGCTATGATAATCATACCTTGCAGCATGAATTCGCTAGCCAAGATAGCTTGCGGCATCAGCGATAACTTGATAACAAGAAGTGCAGCGGTGATACTAAAAGAGCAAAAAAAACTAATACTAGCACCAAGAGAGATGCCATTTTCATCTATACCCTTAGAAAATATGCTAAAACTATCCAAACTTGGTGTTCAAATCGCTCCTCCGATACTTGGGTATTACGCTAAAATAAAAACTCTTGAAGATATGGAAGATTTTTTGATTGGAAAATGGTTTGATATGTTAAAGATAAAACACAATTTATATAAACGATGGGAGGGCTGAAATGTCACACAAAGTGGCCATATATCCAGGCACATTTGACCCTGTAACAAATGGGCATATATCTATCATACAAAGAGCTAGAAAAATATTTGATGAAGTTATAGTAGGCGTAGCAGACTCAGGAGCAAAAGCTCCGATGTTTAGCATGGATACAAGGGTTTCTATGGTAAAGCAAAGCGTTAAAGACATAGAAAATGTAAGAGTTATGCCTTTTCACAGTTTATTAGTCACCTTTTGTCAAGAACAAAATGTAACAACCATTATAAGGGGTCTAAGGGCTGTTAGTGACTTTGAGTATGAATTGCAAATCGGATACGCAAATGCATCTATGGATAAAAACTTAGATACTATATACCTCATGCCAAGTCTTGAACTAGCATTTATAAGCTCAACCGTCGTAAGAGACATCTTGCGTCATGGAGGCGATGCAAGTCATCTTGTGCCTCGCGAAATACTAAAATATTTGGACGATACATGTATGTAGTTTTTGAAGGAATTGATACGACTGGCAAAAGCACTCAAATTGAGCTTTTTAAAAAAAATGAACAAGATATTGTAGCTTTAAAAGAGCCAGGCGGAACAAAACTTGGTGAAAAACTAAGAGAAATAATCTTGCAAAGCAACTTTAATCTCTCTTTTAACGCTGAGTTGTTTCTATTTTTAGCCGATCGTGCTCAGAATTTTGAAGAAAATATAGAAAAATTTAAAGATAAAATTATCATATCAGATAGAGGTTTGATTTCGGGGATAGCTTATGCACTAGCAAATCATCCAACATTAGATATTGATTTTTTGATAAATATAAATAGATTTGCATTAAATGGAAATTTACCTGATAAGGTTGTTTTGTTTAAGACCAATGCTAAACTTATAGAACAAAGGTTATCTGAAAAAAACCATGATAATATAGAATTAAGAGGCACAGAATATCTCTTGAAAGTTCAGGATTTGATGGTTGATGTACTCAATAAACTTCCTATAAAAGTTTTGGTTATAGATGCATCAAAAAGTATTGATGAGATATATAAAGAGATAAGAAAGGATATTTATGATTCAGTCGCTTAGAGGTATGAAAGATTTACTTGCAGATGAGAGTGAAAGATATATATATTTTGTTGAAAATTGTAGTAAGATTGCAAAAAATTATGGTTTTTCTTATGTGGAAACTCCTATCTTGGAAGAGACTGCACTTTTTAAACGAAGTGTTGGTGAGAGTAGTGATATCGTCGGAAAAGAGATGTATCAGTTTACCGATAAAGGTGGAAATGATGTTTGTATGAGGCCTGAGGGAACTGCTGGTGTTGTACGAGCTTTTATACAGAAAAAATACGACAAAGCAAAAGTGCAAAAGAAATTTTTCTATTATGGACCTATGTTTAGATATGAAAGACCTCAAAAAGGGAGACTTAGAGAGTTTCACCAATTTGGAGTGGAGAGTTTTAATCAGCCAAATATAAAAGAAGATGCAGCTATAATTTTGATGTTAAAAGAGATATTGGAGTTTTTCGGCATAGGATACAAACTTGAGCTTAACTCTTTGGGATGCACCGCTTGTATGCCTCCTTATAAAGAAAATTTGGTAAATTTTTTGAAAAATGAAGATGAGATATGTGATGATTGTAAAAGAAGACGAGATACAAATCCTATAAGAGTGCTTGATTGCAAAAACCAAAATTGCCAAGATATATATGCAAACGCCCCTCTTCTTTTGGATAATTTATGCCCTACATGTAGAGATGAATTTGAACAGTTAAAAAATATATTGGATGACTTTGATGTAAATTATACTGTCAATCCAAAACTTGTTCGAGGACTTGATTATTACAATAAAACGGCTTTTGAATTTGTAAGCGACGATATTGGTGCACAAAGTGCTATAGCAGGTGGTGGAAGATATGATAAACTAGTAGAGTATTTGGATGGAAAACCAACAACTGGCATAGGTTTTGCTATGGGTATTGAGAGACTTATGGAGCTAATTGTTATGCCTGAGCCTAAAAGAAAAGGATACTATGTCGGCGCACTTTGTGATGAGGCACTAGATATCAGCTTTAAGCTCGCGACCAAGATGAGAAAAAACAAGATAACCACTATAAATTATGATAAAAAATCCTTGAAGGCACATCTTAAAAATGCTGACAAACAAAATGCTAAATATTGTGTATGTATCGGTGAAGATGAGCTTCAAAAAGATCTGTTATGGATAAAAGATTTAGAAACAAAAGAAGAGAAAAGCATCACACAAGAAGAATTGCTAGGAAGATAAGTTGGACTACGGTATTAGTATTTGGGCAAATAACAACTTTTTCATAGACAATAAAAAAGTAAAGCTTAATTATAAAAGTAAACCTTCGCTTGTAAAAATTGTAAAAGAGATAAGAGATGGGGGTATCAGAGGTCCAATTTTATTGAGGTTTCCGCATCTTATAGAAAAACAAATAAGCTTGATTTATGAAAATTTTAAAAGTGCCAAAGATGAGTTTGATTATAAAGGCTCATTTAATGCCGTCTATCCACTAAAAGTAAATCAATATCCAAATTTTGTCAAAAATATCGTGCGTATTGGTGAAAAATATAACTATGGACTAGAGGCTGGAAGTAAAGCAGAGTTGCTTTTAGCTATGGTTTATAACGGTAAAAATTCACCGATAACAGTAAATGGATTTAAAGATGAAGAGATGATATCTCTTGGCTTTATAGCAAAAGAGATGGGACACAATATCACTCTAACGATAGAGGGATTGAGTGAGCTAACAAATATAATCAAGATAAATAAAAAAAGATATGGGCAAACTCCAAATATCGGCCTTCGCATAAGACTTCATAGTTCTGGCATAGGAATATGGGCAAAAAGTGGCGGCATAAACTCTAAATTTGGCTTAACTTCAACGGAATTAATCGAAGCCATAGAGATGCTTAAAAAAGAAAATATGATGAGTGCTTTTACTATGATACACTTTCATATAGGCTCCCAAATCTCAGAGATTGGGCCTTTGAAAAAAGCTCTTAGAGAAGCTGGAAATATATACGCACAGCTTAAAAAACTAGGTGCTTCGTCTTTAAATTCTATAAATCTTGGCGGAGGATTAGCCATAGAGTATTCGCAGCATAAAGATGAAATCAAGAGAAATTATACGCTAAGAGAGTATGCAAATGATGTTACTTACTTACTCAAAGATATATCTACTACAAAAAATGTAAAAGAACCTAATATTTATATAGAATCAGGCAGATACATAGCAGCTTCACATGCTGTTTTGGTAGCCCCAGTGTTGGAGCTTTTTTCTCAAGAATATACACAAGCAAAACTAAAACTAAAAGATGTAAATCCTCCATTGGTGCAAGAATTATATGAACTTTACAACACGATAAATAGTACTTACGCACAAGAATACCTGCATGACAGCATAGACCATATGAATTCGCTTTTGACCTTATTTGATTTGGGTTATATCGACTTGATAGATAGAAGCAATACTGAAATATTAGTAAACTTAATCATAAAAAAAGCGATAACTCTCCTAAAAGATAAAGGCTCAAAAGAGTTACTTCAAATACAAGATATGATACAAGAAAGATACCTAATAAATTTTTCAATCTTTCAAAGTCTTCCAGATTTTTGGGGAATATCACAGAATTTTCCTGTTATGCCTTTGGATAGATTGGACGAAAAACCGACCAGGTCTGCTTCTATCTGGGATATCACATGTGACAGCGATGGAGAGATAAGCTATGACAAAAATAAGCCACTTTTCTTGCATGACCTTGATGTCACTAAAGAGGATTATTTTTTAGGTTTTTTCCTTGTTGGCGCTTATCAAGAAGTGCTTGGCATGAAACATAATCTTTTTACTCATCCAAGCGAGGCTACGATTGAGATAAATGATGATGGATATGAGATAAAAAATATTATTGAAGCGCAAAGTATCATTGACATAATGGAAGATTTAGATTATGATACCAAAGAAGTTGTAAAGACTTTAGATGATAAGATTAAGAATTCAAATTTGATAGATAATAGTGCCAAAAAAGATATTTTAGACGAGATAAATATGTTTTTAAATGACAATAGCTATCTATTGTCATAATGTACCAAACTTAAGCACACCAGTAAGTCATAAAGATGTAAGATGTGAAGTAGATAGCATGAAGGCTCTACTAGTAGAGTCAAATGCTAGATGCTTTGCAGATTGCTTCTTTATGACTTATCCGAAGGACGATAAGAGAAACGCACACTTGCTTCGTTACAAAGTCTTGAAGCTACTAGTAGCTCCTGTGACTTTGTGCCTCGCAATTGCACATTTCTCTTATCGCTGGTATGCTTAAGTTTGGTGCATTATGACAATAAAAACGACAAATTAAAGGAACTAGAAAAATGACAGGCAAGATAGGTTTATGGCAACAAATAAAAGAGGATTTTTCTCAACCATTAAAAAGTGACCCTGCTATAAATTCAAAATTTGAACTATTTTTCAACTATCCTGGGGTTTGGGCTATAGTAAATTATAGAATTTCAAATATATTATACAAAAAAGGCTTTAAAAGACTAGCACGAGCAATCATGGGGATAAGTCAATTTATAACAAATATAGATATACATCCAAGTGCGTCCATAGGAAGAAGAGTCTTTTTAGATCATGCTTTTGGTGTAGTCATAGGAGAAACAGCCATCGTTGGAAACGATATTCTTATCTACCAAGGTGTCACACTTGGAGGAGTAAATCTTAACCGTGGGCAAAAGAGACATCCTACTGTATTGGATGGAAGCGTCATAGGCGCAGGGGCAAAAGTTTTAGGAGATATAACGATTGGCAAAAATAGCAGAATTGGCTCAAATTCCGTCGTTGTAAACTCAGTTCCTGAAAATTGTACCGCCGTAGGAATTCCAGCAAGAGTGATAAAAA
>JALUMJ010000220.1 GCA_027040375.1 Campylobacteraceae bacterium | reverse complement strand
ATAGTACATAGTTAATATAATAGAGCTTAATAAGATTAAATTTGTATTAAATTTTACTATTGATTTTGTATCCGAGCCCAGGTATGTTTTTTATAAACTTCTTATCTGTCTTAGTTCTAACCCTTTTGATAAAAGTTCTTATAGCGGCATCACTTACACTTCTATTTGTCCAGACATATTTTTTAATTTCTTCATGTAAAACATAAGAACCTAAGTTTTTAACTAAAACCGTGATAAAAAGCAATTCTTTTTTTGTCAGCGTTATAATTTCATCTCCTCTTAAAAGGACTCTTCTGCTCCTATCAAATTTATAACCATTACCTAAGTCTAGCAAATCATCCAAATCAAGCAAGTCTTTTCCTATATAATTAAGCGTATCTATCAAGTCTTGAGCGTCTATAGGTTTTATCAGATATTTATCTATACCAATATCTATGGCTTTAAGTAATCTTTTTTTCTCATCAAATGCACTTAAAACTACTATTGGTGTATCTCTTGATATTTTTTTGATTTCTTGTGACATCTCCAAGCCATCCATGATAGGCATCATTATATCTGTTATCACGATATCTGGCTTGTGTTTTTGAAACTTTTTTAAACCATCACTGCCATCTCTTGCAAGTATAAAATCTTTAAACTCATCACCAATGGCACTCTTTAGTGCTTTTCTTATACTCTCTTCATCTTCAACAAATAAAACGGTTAAGTTATTCATAGACATCCTTTATCTAGTTGGTATAATTATACTAAAAGTCACGCCATCTTTCAAGTTAGTAGCAAATATATCTCCACTCATACTATTTTTTATAATCATTCTACTCATATAAAGACCCAATCCTGTGCCTATACTAGAGTGTTTTGTTGTAAAATATGGATCAAATATTTTATCTATTATTTTTTCTTCTATGCCTTTGGCATTATCGCTAAAACTCAATATCGCATTATTTTTATCGTCTTTTGAAATTTTTATGTCTATTTGTCTATTTTTGATTTCTTTTTGCTTAAAAGCATCTTTAGAATTATTTATCAAATTTATCAAAACTTGCGTAAATTCACTTAAATACCCATTTATCTTAACACACGACTTATCATGAACTTTAACGGTTATATTGTGTCTAGTTAAAGTGCCTTTCATGATATTCAATGTTTCACTAACTGCATCTAAAATCAAAAAGTTTTCTTTGACCTTGTTTGGGTTAAAAAAATTACGAAAATCTTCTATAGTATTTGACATTTTTTTTATCACATCGCGAGAATGGTCATAAGTTTCTAAAAAATTAAACTCATCGCCCCTTGATGTAAACAGTTTTTTCATCTTGTATATAGTGATGCCCAATTCTGAAAGAGGTTGTCTCCACTGATGTGCAATATTTCCGATCATCTCACCCATGGCTGCAAGTCTTGATTGCTGATAAAGCAACCTGTCTTTTTTTCTATTATTTTCTACTTCTTCTTTTATCTTAACTTCCAAATTTCGATTTAAAACCAATAATTCATGAGTTTGTTCTTTTACTCTTCTTTCTAATGTGTTATTTAAATCTTCTAACTCTTTTTCTTTTAATTGCAATTGATTTGTTAATTCTATGCTTTTTGTTACTTCATACCTGATAGCGATAAATTCTTCGATGATACCTTGTTTGTTGATTATTGGTGTTACTGTTGTATTTACATAGATAGTTTTACCGCTTTTTGATAGATTTTTAACAGTGGATTTATATGTTTTTTTAGATAAAATCGTATCCCACAGATTCTTAAATGCATCACTTGGAACATCTGGATGTCTAACTATATTGTGATTTTTTCCAATCAATTCTTCTCTAGAGTATTCAAAAATCCTGCAAAACTCATCATTTACAAATGTTATTATTCCATTGATATCTGTTTTTGAGACAATATTACTAGCTTCGATTGCATTTTTGTATTGAGAAAGGGTCAAAACGATTTATGCTCTATGACTGACATATATCCCAAGTAAGACATATAGATACCATAAAAGACGATAACGATAGAAGCCACTTTAATCATAATTTCTCTTAGATTTCCACTATTTAAAAAACCTATGATAAATCCAAAACCTAAAAGTGATGGTATGGTGGTCAGCCCAAATATCAACATAGTAATTCCACCCCAAAATATCGAGCCACTAGCCGCTGCGGAAACTGCAAAGAAATAGACTAATCCACAAGGCAAAAAGCCATTTAACATCCCAAGACCGTAAAAACTATATATCTTTTTCGAATACATTAAGCTTTGAAATATCTTTTTTACAAAAGGATTAGTGCCAAGTGATGATTCTAAAGAGGTCAAGAAGCGGATTTTTCCCATAAGAGAAAAACCCATAAGTATCATAAAAATTCCAATTATAAAAAACAGATAACCTGAAGATGTGGCAGAAAAGGAGATAACGCTTCCTATAAAACCAGAAATCATACCAATGATGACATAAGAACTGACTCTTCCTAGTGAGTAAAATAGATGACTTACAAATTGTGTTGTTTTGGAAGATTTAGTATCTATCTTAGAACTACTATATGCCACCACAAAGCCACCACACATACCTATGCAATGCCCTAAACTGCCTAAAAATGCTACGATTATGATTGTCGCAAAATTTATTGAATCGATAAGTTCTTTCCTCTACAAACTTTGTGCAAATTCTTTAAATATATATTTGCTATCATGCGGCCCTGGACTTGCTTCTGGATGATGTTGCACTGAAAAAATTGGCTCTTCATTGTATTGCACGCCTTCTATGGTTTTATCAAACAAATTTACATGTGTGACTTTAGCTATAGAACATATGGATTCTGGGACATTATAATTATGATTTTGAGCTGTAATTTCTACAACTCTACTTTTTTCATTTCTTACAGGATGGTTTCCACCATGTTGCCCAAATGCTAACTTATAAGTTGGATGACCGTGTGCTATACTCAAAAGTTGATGCCCAAGACAAATAGCAAACATCGGAACTTTTGCCTTTATAAGCTCATCAATATGCCGAACTTCATCTTTATAAAACATAGGATCGCCTGGTCCATTGGATAAAAATACAGCATTTATGTCGCCATCTTTATATCTTTTGATAAGTTTTAAAACATCATAATCATAAGGTACAACTTCAACATCAAGTCCAGCTTCGCATAATTCGTTTAAGATATTTCTCTTCACTCCAAAATCTAAAACTACTACTTTTTTTGCTGATTTATTAGAACAATTCTTGTACTGTAAAGTCAAATTATCCCAAGCACCCTCTTTATGTTTATATGCTTTTTTTGTGCTTACTTCTTTTATAAAATTTACTTCTTCGATTCTTGGAAACGATTTTAATATCTCTTTCAATTCATTTTTATTTGAAGTTTCGGTAGATGCTATCATCATCTTTGGTCCATTGTCTCTGATGTGTTTTGTCAAAAATCTTGTATCAATATCACAAATACCTAGAGCATTGTGTTCTTCTAGCATACTTTGAAGCGAGTCTTTCGCTCTAAAGTTAGAATGTTTAGGATTATAATTTCTCACAATCATACCACTTGCATGTACACCTTTGCTTTCCATGTCATCATCATTTACACCAACTATCCCGATTTCTGGCATAGTAAATACTACAAATTGCCCAGCATAGCTTGGGTCACTCATGATTTCTTGGTATCCACTCATGGAAGTATTAAATACAATTTCACCAACTCTTGTACCGCTACTGCCAAAACTATTTGCTTTTAAGAATGTACCATCTTCAAGATAAATCCATAAAGGCTTTAGATTCATAATAACATACCTCTTCTTTTTAATTCATCTTCATAAAGTCTTTCAAAAACCAAGTCGTATTCAACTGAACCTGGTATTAATTTTCTTTTATAATTTTCGATTTGGTCAGCAACGCAATCTTCTATGCCTTCAAATTTATTTAAATAATCTTCTACAGAAGTATAAATTACATTTTTAACTCTGTTTTCTGAAACACTATATGCTATCAAATCTTCCTGCCAGAGGATTTCTAAAATTTTATGTGATACATCACTAAATCTGTCTTCAAAAGATAAAATAACATCATATTCTTTTGCCAATTTTTTCTTTATCAGCCAAAACATACTTCTTCTGTCAACTTGGCGAAACTCAATCTCGTCATCATTGTCATCTAAAATTTCATCAACTCTTTCTTCAAGAGCCATCTCTTTTTTTATGTTAGCTTCCAATAACTCTAATGCTATTTTTGCTATAGGTTCTGTACCTTGTAGTAGTTTTATAACACCGCTGTTGAGCATATCGATTGCTATTTTATTCGCTATATAAGGAGCGTGAGGTAATCTGACTTTCATCAATAGACCTTAATTATTTATTTTTGTTTATACATTTTATCCAAACTAAGGTAAATATCTGTTTAGGTTGAGTACCTAGCCATAAATAAAGCCAACTATCAAAAATCCGCCTACTAAAACCATAACACTTCCTGCTAATTTATTTATAATATTTTGTGTTTTTGGTTTTCTTATCGCCTCTTTCGCCTTTGATGCAAAGTAGGCATAACTTAAAAGAATGCTCGAGAGAGTTACCAAAACTAAAGATATGACCAACAACATATCTTTATGAGTCAAAGAAGAGAGGTTAACAAAAGATGGTAAAAATCCTACATAAAAAGCTATAACTTTTGGATTGCTTAAAGTTATAAATAAACCAGAGAGAAAGTCACTCACATAACTAGAACTTTTCTTTGCGCTAGTATCAAAATGAGAAGTTCTTGCTGTGAAAATTTTAAAACCCAAGTATATAAGATAAATTCCACCTACAATCTTGATAACTATAAAAATGCTAAAATATTTAGTGGCAAGCGCACTTAATCCAAATATCGTCAAAAGTAAAAATATTATATCTCCAAGCACCATGCCTATTGACATAAAAATTGCGTGTATAAATCCAGAGCCCAAAGCCCTTGAGACCACAGCTAAAGTGCCGGGGCCCGGTGTTGCCATAAAGATAAAAATAGCGCCTAAAAATGTTAGAGTTGTTAAAAAATCCATCTATTTTTTTGTTTGGTTTGTGTCAAATGGTGGCCCTGCTTGCAGTCTTACTGTGATTTTAGAAGCTTTTACTGGATTCATCTTTGCCATAATCTTTGAAATCTTTTTGGCAGGAAGTGTAAAAAGTATCGAAGAAGCTTCATTTGTAGAGAGATTTTCAAAAACACTCGCA
>JALUMJ010000219.1 GCA_027040375.1 Campylobacteraceae bacterium | reverse complement strand
AAAAATTCAAACAACATGGAGCGAGACCTGATGCCACTTGTCAAAGTAAAATATGGATTTTCAGTCGAAGCCCCGATGATGATAGCTTCTCTTTTTTCCATCGGCACCAAAAGCACTTCTTGTTGAGTTTTTGAGAGTCTATGCACCTCATCTATAAATATGAGAGGTTTTGAAAGTGTATGTCGATGATTTTTAAGTATCTTTCTTATCTCTTCGACTTTTATATTTGTCGCATCCATCTCATAAAACGGAAGTTCCATCTCGGTGGATATGATTTTAGCAAGAGTTGTTTTACCAACTCCTGCTGGGCCAAAAAAGATACTATGAGATATGCTTTGCTTCTCAAGCAACTTTCGAAAAGGTGCATTTTTTGCACATAAATGCTTTTGACCGCATATGTCGTCTATATTTTTTGGTCTAAATCTAAGAGCTAGATTGTCTATCAATCTTCGACTTTTTGTTTTTTGCTGTAAGCTAGATAATCCCTAAGTGCATCATACTCAGTATTGCTCAAAAATCTATGCTTTCCTGGTTTTAACATGTCAAGGTCAATCTTACCATAACTTACTCGCTTAAGCCCTACTACATCGGCGTCAAAATAGCCAAAAAATCTTCTTAGCTCTCTATTTTTGCCTTCATTTATAGTCACCTTTAAAGTTGAGTAGGTTGCTGTATTTTTGATAATTCTATAATTTAAAAATGGTGCAAACTCCATGGAACGAACCCTGCTTTTCTCATGTCCGCCTTTACTTGCGTCTTCAAGATATAGCCCCTCTTTCATAGCAACTTCCATCTGCTCACTAACACGACCTTTAATCTTCACATAATAAACTCTCTCTAAGTCTCCATGCATCAAAGCAGAAACTATATCGGCAGCGTCACTAAGCAAAAGCAAACCTTCGCTAGTAAAGTCCAATCTCCCAACAGTCATAAAGTGCGCAAATTTAGAAGGTAAAGTATCAAATATAGTTTTTCTACCCCTATCATCTTTTTTACTAACTAACTCACCTTTTTGTTTGTTATAAACGATGACAGAGTATTTAGTCTTTCTATAAAGACTTCTGCCTTTTATCCGTATTTTATTGTCAAATGTGACTTTCATAGACAAATCGCTCGCAACTTCTCCATCAACACTGATTTCTCCATCTTGTATGAGCTTATCTGCTTCTCTTCTAGAATACTTAGTATTGTGAGAAATCATCTTATTTAATCGAACTGGTTCCACTATTTTATCCCCGCTTCTATCAAGTCATGTATATGAAGCACACCAGCTACTTGTTGTTTATCATTTAGTATCGCGATAAGTTGTATCTTAAACTCTTCTACAAAAGAGAGTGCATCGCTAGCAAGTAGATTTTCATCATCGATTACTTTTGGATTTTTTGTGGCATATTCTATGGCTAGAGCGTCCATTGAAAAATCATCTCTCATGACTGCTCTTCTTAAATCTCCATCACTTAATATCGCAAGAAGTTTGCCCTCTTTGTCTTTTATCAAAACATTTCCTAGCATTCCCTCACTCATGATAACCACGGCGTCTTTTAGAGTAGTCGATTCATTTACAATAGGCAAATCTTTAGTATGCATCAAATCTTTTACTTTTACAAAAAGTCTTTTTCCTAAGCTTCCCCCAGGGTGAAAAGATGCAAAATCTTCTTTCTTAAAATCTTTCTTATACATAAGACATACAGAAAGCGCATCGCCCATAGCAAGCGTTAGGGTAGTCGATGTAGTTGGTGCAGCGCCTAGAGGACAAGCCTCCTTTGACACATATATTGGCAAAAAGACATCCCCATACCTACCAAGCGAAGAGTTTTTATCTCTAGCCATTGCGATAAGTGGTATATCAAATCTTTTTATATGAGGCAGTATCTTAATAAGCTCTTCGCTCTCTCCGCTATAGCTAATCGCCAAAACCGCATCATCTTTGCCTATCATACCAAGGTCGCCATGAAGTGCCTCAGTTGGGTGGATAAAGAAACTACTCGTTCCTGTACTTGCCATGGTAGCCGCTATCTTAGCTCCTATCAAACCACTTTTTCCAACTCCAGTTATGATGAGTTTTCCTTTTATGCCCGCTATTAACTCGACAGCTTGTCTCATCTCGTCGTCTATCTTATCTACAGTATCTAGCAATTCTTTTGCTTCTAGTTTTAGTACATTTTTTGCTATTTTTTTAAAATCCATAATCATACCTTACATCATAAATATTGTTGGAACGATAGTTGGATACTTTTTCATTTTTCTATATATATGCTTTCTGAGCACTTGTCTTAATTCGTTTTCCAATGCTCTTTTGTTTTGGAAAAGTTCTTTTTTTGCATTTACTGTAAATTGGTCTATCACACCTTCCATCTCTTGCGAGAATCTTTTATCTTCTTTATCTGAAACCAAACCATAGCTAACAACCCTAGGCTTTTGCACTAGTTTCTGTTCATTTACATTAACTTGAGCAACGACCATAACAAGCCCAGCTTCCGCCATCTTTTGTCTATCTAGCACGATATCATTTGCTATCTTTTGGTTTGCTTGATTATCTACAAAAACTTTACCAGTTTTAACAGATTTTACTTTTTTCATATATTTTGCGCAAACTTCAATCTGGTCACCATCTGACATCAAGACTATATTTTTTGGGTCAACTCCGCATTTTATGGCTGTCTCTTTGTGTTTTGTTATATGGTTGTATTCACCGTGTACTGGCAAGAAAAATTTTGGTTTTACGAGTCGTAGTATGAGCTTTTGCTCTTCTTGAGCCGCGTGTCCGCTCACATGTATCTCGCTAAAATCTTGATAAGCTACATTTGCACCACTTTTTATCAAAAAGTTTAGCACTTTAGAAACACTACCTTCATTTCCAGGAATCGCTTTTGCAGAGATTATGATTTGGTCGCTTGTTTTTATCTTTATGTGTCTGTGTTCATCAGTTGCCATCCTGTAAAGTGCTGCCATAGTTTCACCTTGACTTCCAGTAGTAACTATCAACACTTTTCCATCATCGTATTTATTTACTTCATGCGGGTCTATAAATATGCTTTTATCTAAGTTAATGTATCCCAAATCTATCGCAGTAAATAAGTTTCTTTCCATAGAGCGGCCGATAACACAAACTTTTCTTCCATATCTCAAACCATAATCAATAGCTTGATAAACCCTATGAATATTTGAAGAAAAAGTTGACATTATAACTCTGCCTTTTGCTTTTGAAAAGATATAATCAAATGTTTTTCCAACCGTACTTTCACTTCTGGTTATACCTTCTTTATGTGAATTCGTACTATCGCTTAAGAGGCAAAGTACGCCTTTTTCACCATATTCTGCAAATCTGTGCAAATCAGTCACATAACCATCTATCGGTGTGTGGTCTATCTTAAAATCTCCTGTATGTATGATGGTTCCAGCGTCTGTAGTAATCGCCAATGAAGAAGCGTCTATGATAGAGTGGGTTATGTGCATCCATTCGACTTTAAATCCGCCTATATCATATACTTTTCTTTTTTGTACTGGTCTAAAAAGTTTTTTAAATTGCTTTAGCCCATGTTCTTCAAATTTATTTGAAAGCATACCAAGAGGGAGAGGCGAAGCATATATAGGAAATTGCATCTCTTTAAAAAGATAAGCAACTGCGCCTATATGGTCTTCATGAGCGTGTGTTATGACGATAGCTTTTATCTTTTTCTTAATTTGCCTAAGATAAGTAAAGTCTGGTATAAGTATATCAACGCCATGCATGTCATCTGTTGGAAAACTCATTCCAACATCTATAATGATGGCACTTGTATCGTTTTCTATGACAGTTATATTGCCGCCAATCTCACCCAAACCACCAAGTGGGGTTATTCTTATCTTGCCTTGTGATTTTTGATTTATAAGATTAAATTTTTCAAGTCTTTCTTTGTGTATCTTATGGTTTGCCTCTATGGCAATCTTCATGTCTTTTTGCCATTTTTCATTTCCTTCAAGTATGCTAGCTTGATTTTTTGGGCTTACTCTCTTGCGGTTTTGCCTATTAGGGTTTGGCTTTTTAGGCTTCCTGTTTGCATTTTGCTGATTATTGGCATTTTGCTGTTTTTTAGGATTGTTCCCACTGTTTTGGGAATTTTTAGCTCCATCTTGTTTTACCGGTTTTGCACCAGTTTCATTTGTTTTTTTTTCTTCCATGTTTTACCTTAACGAGACCATTGCACAGTATGAACATCCATAATATCAATAGGTAGTTTATAGACGAGGCAAACTTTTGCAGGCTTAACTAGTTAAGTCAATAAAGTTTAACGAAGTATATAAGCTACCTATTAATACCCAAAGGGAAGTCTATTTTTGGGCAATCTTCATAAGATAAATTTTCTTGAATTAACTTTAGTTAGTACTTCAAAATTTATCTTACAAATCTCACCCAAAACTAGACTTTTATGGGTGTTTATACTGTGCGATGGTCTCTTAATTTTAAAGAGAAATCTCTTTGTATAAATTAAGATGATCGGTGACGCTAAGTTCATGAGGTCGTATATTCATAGCTATTTTATTTTTTTCTAACAGCTCTGCAGCAAACTCTTTTTTGTAAATCGAAGATATGTTTTTCAACCATGTTTTTCTAGGGCTTGAAAAAGATATTTTTAAATATTTTTTAAAGCCGTTAAAATTTTTCACATCATCAAACAGAGATTTTTCCCCTTTAACAAATTCTCTTTTTTTTACAATTTTCAAGATAGATGAGGTTACTTTTGGTGCTGGTTCAAACGAACTTGCTGGCACATCAAAAAGCAACTTTACATCTGCTATACATTGAGATAATATCGCCAAAGAAGTAAACTCTTTCGTTTTAGCAACTGCTGAAAACTTAGATGCAACTTCTTTTTGAACCATAACAACCATAGACTTACAATTTATATCTTCTAATGCATCAAGTATGATTCGCGTAGCGATATAATAGGGCAAATTCGCAACCAAATCATAAGGCTCTTCGCAAAGAGTTTTTTCTTCTAAACTCTCTAGGATATTTTTTTGTATAAGTTCTAGCTTGTTTTCTTCTATCTCTTTATGAAATTTATCTTTCAAATGAACGCATAAGTCTCTATCGACTTCATAAGCTCTCAAAGGTTTAACCTCTAAAAGCAATCGCGTCAAATCACCTAAGCCAGGCCCTATCTCTATGAGCTTACGCTCGCTTTGGGGCATCGATTGGATGATTTTATCTAATACTGTGCTGTCTTTTAAAAAATTTTGACCAAATCTTTTTTTAGCCTCTATTTTGGCCATATTTAATTCCGCCTTTTAGTTTG
>JALUMJ010000218.1 GCA_027040375.1 Campylobacteraceae bacterium | reverse complement strand
CTAGAGGGCATCATCTGTTCAAGTTACGCCATAAAATCAAATCACGCATATATATACATAAGGGGTGAATATGTTTTTTGGGCAAAAAGACTTCAAGTTGCCATAGATGAAGCCTACTCTTTTGGCATACTCGGAGATAAAGTTTTAGGACATGATTACAAACTTGATGTGACACTCCACAGAGGTGCAGGAGCATATATCTGCGGTGAAAAAAGTGCACTTGTCGAGTCACTTGAGGGCAAAAGGGGACATCCAAGATTGAAACCAAAACAAAAAGAACCAGAATGGTTTTTTGACTGCCCAAGTGTCGTAAACAATGTCGAGACGATATCAAGTGTGCCATATATCATCAAAGAAGGATTTGAAGCTTACAGAGCATATGGTACAGAAAAAAGTCCAGGAACTATGCTTTTTGGCATGAGCGGACATGTACAAAATCCAGGAGCTTATGAGCTAGAATTTGGTACAAATATGTTGGACTTCATAAATCAAATAGGTGGTGGCGTAAAAGACGGTAAAAAACTAAAAGCACTAATCCCCGGGGGTTCATCTTCGCATGTTTTAAAAGCTGATGAACTTGAAGGTATCACACTTGATTATGAATCCCTAAGAGCCCATGGCTCAAGCATGGGAACAGGGGGTATGATACTGATGGATGAAGATGTTTTTATGCCCCATGTCGTCAAAAATCTTTTTGAATTTTATCACCACGAATCTTGTGGACAATGCACACCTTGTCGTGAAGGAGTTGGCTGGTCAGACAAATTACTTGGTAAAATCTTAGATGGAAATGGCACCAAAAAAGACTTGGATACGCTACTTAGTCTCAGCTTTTTATTAAATGGTAAAACCATCTGTGTTTTTGCACCCTCAGTCGCTTATATTATAGACAGTTATATTGGAAAATTTAAAGATGAGTTTTATTCTTTGGTTAAGTGAAATATTAATTACTGAGTTGTGCTGATTTTTCTATATTGATTAGGATATCAAAGATTTCTGCCATTTTTACAGCACTGTTTTTTGGTAATTCTTGCACACTATTTGAATCTAGCAAACGAGATGCTAAAATATCATTTTGAAACAATTGCATGCCATATTGAGATGCTTTTTTTATGATTTTTTGTGCTGTTTCATTTTTTGATAATTGTGTGTTTATTCTGTTTTCTTGGGCATATTGGTTTATGATGTCTTTTTTATTCATAGTTTTATCGCTCCGCAAAATCTTCCCGTACTTCCATCTCTTCTGTATGAAAAATACTTTTTATCGCACCTTGTACAAACAGGCACTGCCTCTATATTTTCACTTTTAACACCAAAGTTTTTTAAATCATCTATGCATTTACTAACGATATCAAGATAAATTTTTTCATTCTTCACATGTATATAATTTTCAAAGCCAATAACCACATCTTTTTTCACTTCATAGCAACATTTTTGGATACTCGGACCTAAAATTACTTTGATATCTTGAGTTTTACTAGAAAATTCACTTATCATCTTTTGTATAGTTTTAACAGTTATCTTTTTTTTAACTCCACTTCTTCCAGCATGTGCCACGCCTATAACATTTTTGACTTCATCAAAAAATAAAACAGGGATACAATCCGCAACCATCACACAAAGAGCGATATCTTTTAAGTTTGAAATCATCGCATCTGTTTTTAAAACTTTTTTTATGTTTACATCTCTTATGACTTCTATATGATCCCCATGAACTTGATCCATAAATACAAGGTTCTTGGCACCTATATCCTTAGCAAATATTTCTCTATTTTCCTCTACATGTAAAGCATTATCTCCTACATGTAAGGCTAAATTTAAACTATCAAATGGCTTTTGGCTAACACCGCCAAATCTATCCCTAAAGAGATACTTCATCAAAACCTTGCCATTATATTATCCACATCATCCCAGTTTAGGGATTTTTCTTTGTTTATCATGTTATAAATGTATCTTGCGAACATATCAGTTTCGATATTTACTTGGACTCCAACGCCATAATCTCCAAAAAGTGTTTGCTTAAAAGTATGTGAAATTATAGTCAATCTAAACTCTTTATCTAAGACTTCATTTAAAGTTAAACTAACCCCATCTATCGCGATACTCCCTTTTGGAACTATGTATTTTGAAAATTCTTGCGGATAAGAGATATAAAAATCAGTAGCATTTTGATTTTTTTTGATAGATTTTATAACTCCAACACAATCAACATGACCTTGGACTATATGTCCTTCCAGCCTATCACTAAGCTTCATGGCTGGCTCAATATGAACTCTTCCTTTTAAGTTTTGAACCGCCATTATACTTCTTGTTTCTTGTGAGAGTTCCACGCCAAATGAACCCTCACCAAGAGATATAACAGTTAAACAAACCCCATTGACCGCTATACTATCACCAATATTTGGCTTATATTTTGCTCTTAGTATTAAGATACTATTTTGGTAGCTAACAACCGTGGCAAATTCTCTAATCAATCCTGTAAACATTATTTATACCAACCATATATATATTCCCAAGCTTCCTTTGCATTTTCTACTATCTTAAATATCTTTATATCCTCATCGCAAATCGTGCCTTCTTGAAGTAAAAATTCAAAATTTAAAGCTTTATTCCAATATTCACTTGAAACCAAAACTATGGGAATCTTTTTAGTTCTTTTAGTTTGCACGAGTGTGAGTATTTCAAAAAATTCATCAAGCGTACCAAAACCACCAGGATAAACAACAAGTGCCTTAGCTCTTTGCATAAAATGCAATTTTCTTATAGCAAAATAGTGAAACAAAAAGCAAAGTTCAGGCGTTATATATGGATTTGGAAATTGCTCTTTTGGTAAGTTTATATTCAAGCCAATAGATTTAGCACCGACATCATAAGCACCTCTATTTGCGGCTTCCATGATACCAGGACCTCCTCCTGTCATCATAGTCACTGGTGAATCATCTAAGTATCCACCCTTAGTCCCTACTAGTTTCCCAAATTCTCTCGCATCTATATAAAAAGCATTATTCTCATCAAATCTAGCACTTCCAAACACAACAATAGTATGCTCTATACCGTACTTTTTCATGGCAAGTTCAGCTTTTAGATAATCAAGCTCCAATCTTATAGCCCTTGTTTCATAAGATTCCATAAACTCATCGTCAGTTTCAGCGATTTTATAAGTAGGGCTATCCATGATATTTTTTATCAATTCTTTTGAATCCATATATTATTATACTCCAATTCCATTTAACCTAAGCAAACTCTCGACCTTTGGCTCCTCACCTCTTAATTCAAGATACAAATCCCTCATGCTTTTACTGCCTCCAAGACCAAGTATAATCTCAAGATAATCTTTACCAATTTTTGTATCAAAGATACCCTCATCAACTATGGCAAAAAAAGCATCTGCACTAAGCACTTCTGCCCATTTGTAACTATAATACCCTGCAGCATAACCACCTGCAAATATATGGGCAAAACCATTTTGAAATTTATTGTAACTTGGTGTTTTTAAAAGCGATGTTGATTCTCTTATGGAATCTAGTAGATTTTGAACTTCTTCTTTTACATGTAAGGATTGATGGAGCTTAAAATCAAACAGTGAAAACTCCACTTGTCTAAGCATACCAAGGGCAGATTGGAAGTTTTTTACCTCTACAATCTTATCTATCATCTCATCACTTAAAATTTCACCACTCTTGTGATGTGCGGCAAAAATCTTTAAAACTTTTGGTTCATATGCAAAGTTTTCTAAAAACTGAGATGGAAACTCGACAGCATCCCACTCAACTCCTGCGATTCCACTCACTCCATTTTCATCTACTTTGCTTAACATATGATGAAGTGCATGCCCCATCTCATGAAAAAGTGTCACAACATCATCATGCCTCAACAAAGAGGGTGAATTTGTAGAATCTGGGAAATTTGCAACAACAAAAGCTGAAGCCAAATGTTCCACTCCTCTCTCGTCTATATGGTGACTTTGCCAATTATGCATCCAAGCGCCACCTCTTTTCCCTTTTCTACTCTCTAAATCAAGATAGAGCCTAGCCCTAACAATGCCATCTACTAAAATATCATAAGAAGTCGCTTTTTCATCCCATAGTTTTTCATCATTTTTGACAAATTCGATACCAAACAAAGAGTTTAAAAATTTAAATAGCCCCTGCACAACTGAGTTTTGCTCAAAATAAGGTCGGTAAAGTTCTTGGTCATAGTCGTATTTTGATTTTTTTAGTTTTTGTGCATAAAATGAGAGATCATAACTATGCAAATCTTCAATATCTGCAAATTCTCTTAACTCTTCTAACTCCTTTTTCGCCATCGGTTTTGCAGCATCGGCTAAATTTTCTAAAAAGCTAACAACGCTTTTTTCATCTTTTGCCATCTTTGGAGCTATCGAATATTGTGCATAATTTTCAAAACCTAAAATCACCGCCATCTCTTGACGAAGCTCCATAAGCTCATCTATAATCTTCGCATTTTGAGGTGCTTTTGTGACAAATGCCTTATATAACTCTTCTCTTTTTTCCCTATTTTGCCCATAAGTCATATAGGTGATATATGGCGGCATTTGCAAGGTAAATTTGTATTTTTTGACTCCATCAACTTGCACTTCATAACTCTTTTTGTCTTCTTCGCTAAGCCCTTTTACATCGACTTCCTCTAAAATCATCTCATACTCATTTATAGCATCTATCAAGTTTTGAGAAAAGTCATTTGCCCTAAGACTCAGTTTAAGATTTATCTCTTCGAGTCTTTTCTTTTTATCTTCGCTAAGATTTGCTCCGCTTAATTCAAAATTTTGAATATTTAACTCTACCACCCTTTCTTGTTCACTATTTAAACCATCTTCTTTTTCTATCAATTTAAAAGCTTTATAAATATCAAGATTTTGAGAAAGCTTAGTAGAATACTCAGTGATTATCGGCAAAGACTTAGTATATATATCTTGATTTTTTTCATCATTATTTACCGAATTAAGATGTGATAACGGAGTAAAAAACTCTTCTAAATCCTCGTCCATAAGCTCTAGTGGCTTAACAAAATTTGCAAATGTTTTATCTTTTATATTTAACAATTCGGTAATTTTTTTATTGTTTTTTTCAATCTTTTTCTCTAAATTTTCGATAAAATTATCTAAATCCACCTCAAACTTTAAAAACTTGTTCATATAATTCTCCATATTTTTTTGAAATTATAGCACTTAAGTACTAACCATAGATAAAGCTAATACAAAATAAGCTATAATAAGACTATAATTTACAAAGATTAGGACACACATGAAATATGATATTATAGT
>JALUMJ010000217.1 GCA_027040375.1 Campylobacteraceae bacterium | reverse complement strand
ATTCACAATCATTTCACTTTTTTATTTTAAACTTCCATTATCAAACAAAAGGAGTTAGAGATGAAAAAGTTAATTTTAATCGCATTGGCAGGATTTGCTATAAATGCAATGGCTGCAAGTGATGGAGCTACACTATTTAAGAATTGTGCAGGTTGCCACGGAGCGCAAGCTCAGAAAAAAGCACTAGGCAGGTCAGATATCATAAATACTTGGAAATCTGATAAGATAGAATCGGCTTTGATTGGCTATAAAAAAGGTACTTTTGGAGGTGCTATGAAAGGCATCATGAAGTCCCAAGCATCAAGATTAAGTGACGAAAAAATCAAGGTTTTAGCTAAATATATACCTACTTTAAAGAAGTAAGTATAATAACTCTCGAGTTGTCGTGCTTTAAGACTTTTAACCCACACATATTCGCTAATACTTCAAATGTTTTTGGCGTATAAAAAGAGATATGCGTGGGGTCTCTTCTGTACCACCATTTCAAAAAATTTTCACTATTATTATCATGAAAAAGTGTCATAATGGCTATCAAACCACTGGGTTTTAATTGTTTTTTAAACTGCATAAGTATTTCTTGTGGATTTTGCAAATGTTCAAAAACTTCTGTTGAAGTGATTAAATCGTATTTTTTATCGATAAATACTTTTTTGGGTTGATAAATCTTATCATATATATCTACATGTAAGCCTTTTTTTTCTAAGATTTGTGACAGTACTGGCCCTGGCCCTGAACCAAAATCTAGTGCTGTGGTTTTGTTTATATCAAGGTCATCCCAAAAGAAATCCAAAAAATCTTCAAACATTTTTACATAACCTTTGCTTTCAAAAGTATTGTTATGATTTTCATATTGTGCTTTTTCTCTGTCTTTTGTGACTAAAAAATTATCACCAAGCATGATGGCTTGACAGTTTTCACATACTTGATATGCTTTTTTTTGTGCAACATCTTGTAGTGTTGTTGTATCATTTTTACATATTTTACAATTCATTCATTGCCTTTGTTAGGTTTGTAAATTTTAATTGCAATTATACTACTTGTCAATAAAATATTGTCTTTTTTTTACCGATTTAAGCAAAAATACTTGACAAATTAAAGAATAAGATGTATAAGTTTAAAAATAAACAATTAATAGGAAAAATATATGTTTAAAAAAATTATATTTATGGTGTTAGTAGCATCTTTAGCTTTGTTTGCTAAAGAGAGTTTTGTGGTACTTCAAACAAATCAGGGCGATATCAAGCTGAAGCTTTTCCCTGATGTTGCTCCTAAGGCATGTGATAATTTCACGACTTTGGTTAAAAGTGGTTATTATAATGGAATTATATTTCACAGAGTTATAAAAAACTTTATGATTCAAGGAGGAGACCCAACAGGAACAGGAAGAGGAGGGCATTCAAAATGGGGACATCCATTTAAAGACGAATTTAAACCAAATTTGGTTTTTGATAAGCCTTTTTATTTGGCTATGGCAAATAGAGGTAAAAATACAAATGGAAGTCAATTTTTTATAACAACAGTCCCAACTCCTTGGCTAAATGGTGGATATACTATATTTGGAAGAGTCGTGGATGGGTTTAAGACTGTTAGAAAAATCGAGAATACAAAAGTTGGTAAAGGTAACAGACCATTGGTCAAGCAGTACATAATCAAAGCATATATTAAATAATTTGTATAAAAATTAAACAAGAGTATCATGAGCATAATATTCAAAATACGATACAATACTAAAAAACAAGGAGTTAAGGCATGAAGAAGATTGAAGCTATCATAAAACCATTTAAACTTGAAGATGTAAAAGATGCTCTTACAGCTATAGAAATCACAGGCATGACTATCAGCGAAGTTAAGGGTTATGGACGACAGCAAGGGCATTCAGAGCTTTATAGAGGGGCTGAATATGTTGTTGATTTTTTACCAAAAATAAAGATGGAAATTATCGTTAAAAATGATGATGTAGATAAAGCTATACACGCTATCACAGAATCAGCAAGAACTGGTAAGATAGGCGATGGTAAGATATTTGTAAGCAGTGTAAACAAGGTAGTAAGAATTAGAACAGGTGAAGAAGACGAAGAGGCAATATAGCTTAAAAACTTGAATTTATAAAATCTAAATATTAAATAATAGGGGCGGATTAGCCCCTTCTTTTCTATTTTGCTTCGTTTAATCTTGAGAAATACTCCTGTGGATGTGCACAAACCGGGCAGGCCTTAGGTGGTTTTTTACCATAGTGGATATGTCCGCAAACTTCACAAATCCAAGCTTCATCCCCATCTTCGCTCACAAACTCTTCCCCGTTTTCTAATCTCGCAAGAAGCATTTTATACATCTTTTCGTGTTCTACCTCTACTTTTCCTATATTTTTAAACATGCTAGCTACGCTGTTATAGCCTTCAGCTTTTGCAATTTGAGCAAAATCAGGGTACATAGTTGTATTTTCATAACTTTCACCATCAACTGCCATTTGAAGATTTGTCAATGTGTCTCCAAAGCCATTTTCTTGAGCGTTTACCATTTTATTATATTGCTTAAGTTCTAGTTTTGCATGCTCTTTTTCATTGTTAGCAGCTCTTTGAAAGTGTGCAGCTATA
Organism: Campylobacteraceae bacterium; assembly: GCA_027040375.1. Lineage (GTDB taxonomy): Bacteria > Campylobacterota > Campylobacteria > Campylobacterales > Sulfurospirillaceae > JAADIZ01. The sequence goes on along the minus strand of JALUMJ010000217.1, from coordinate 2,712 downwards.
TCTCTTAAGCCCTCTTTTGCAGCAACTTTTGCAAAGTATTCATATTTATTTCTAGCTTGACTTTCTCCTGCAAATGCTTTCATTAGATTTACAGCTGTTAGGTTTTTAGTAACCAATTCCATCTCAACTCCACAACATGTAAGTGCCCCACCACCAACATTTTGAACCTCAACCTTGTTTCCACATTTGCTACACTTGTATGTTTCGTACTGTCTCATTTTTTATCCTTTTTGTTTTGATGGTGAAATTATAACCAAATAAAAATAATATGTCAATAGGAATTATTTGCATTTATAAATATATTCTTACATGTAAGGATATATTAAGATATCTTGATATAAGATATAACAAATACCTTGGGAGTTTACTATGGACATTTTTTTAAAAACAATAGGTGCTATAAATGATGAAACAAGATTGAGAATTTTGCGTTTCATTGCGATAAACGGCGAAGTTTGCGTATGTGATATAGAAAACTCATTTAAAATGATTCAATCTAGGGTGTCTAGGCATCTAAAAATTCTAAAAGAGGCGGGATTTATAAAAGTTGATAGAAGAGGAAGATGGGCGTATTATAGCATAAGAAATCCGCTAGACAAATTCCGACAAGGGATACTTGAAGAGATTAGCTCTTTGCAATTAGAAATCCCAAAATTTGGACAAGAATGCAGCGTTGAGGAATAACAGCCGCTTGGGCATCTGGTATCAGAGCAGCAAATAGGATACTTTAAAGGCTAGTATCCTGATCCGTGCAATCTCTTATATTTATCACATGCTTTAGTATAGCCTATATCACAAGCTTTTTTATAAAATTTACTGGCTATGGAAAAGTGCTTTTTGTCCATATTCTCGTATATATATCCAAGTTGCATACAGCTTCTTAAATTTTTCTTATCACATGCTTTACCGAGTGCATCAAAAGCTTTATTAGCTAATTTTGGAAACTTGCTAATTCCGCCATTTTGCTGAACATAATTCCAATAAGCACCACCTAAGTTATTGCATCCTGCAGATGAGCCACTTTTGCAAGCTTTTTCTAAATATATTATACCCATATCGCGTCTTTTTTTATGCTCTTTTATATCTTTTTGTGTAGGAACTTTACTTTTTTGAAAGTTATACCAAAGATTGCCTTCTTCTTCTATAATAGAGTTTCCTAAAATTATACAACCTTTGCTGTTATTTGAGTCACAAGCTTTTTTAAGCAGAGCATACCCCTTGTGAAAATTCTTTTTTACTACTAATCCTCGTACATATATAAAACCTAAATTTACGCAAGCATGCAGTTCACCACCGTCACAAGATTTAGCTAAAAGCTTAACTGCTTCATCTGTATTGCCTCTTTGATATTCAACCATAGCTTTTTTCGTGGTATTCATATCTGCATAAATATTTACGCCCACAAGTAAAAGTATCCATAAAATATTTTTCATAATAATCCTCTTTTGTAAATAGTTGTTTGTGTTTAAGTTTTAGAAAGTATGGTGCGGATGAGAAGACTCGAACTTCCACGCCGTGAAGCACCAGATCCTAAGTCTGGCGTGTCTACCAATTTCACCACATCCGCACATAACAATAAAATGGTACGCCCTGCACGATTCGAACGTGCGACCTACGCCTTAGAAGGGCGTTGCTCTATCCAGCTGAGCTAAGAGCGCATCTATATCGGTTTTAGATGGTGCGCCCGACAGGAGTCGAACCTACAACCTACGGATCCGAAGTCCGTTGCTCTATCCAATTGAGCTACGAGCGCAAAACTCGGTAAAAACAATGGGGTGAATGATGGGAATCGAACCCACGACCCTCGGAACCACAACCCGATGCTCTAACCAACTGAGCTACACTCACCAGATAATATTATAAATGGTCGGGGCGAAAGGATTCGAACCTTCGGCCCCCTGGTCCCAAACCAGGTGCGCTAACCAGACTGCGCTACGCCCCGACAAATATCAAAGTATCATATTAAACTGGTATTTTGAGGGTGAAATTCTACACAAATTTTGCTTATTTGTCAAGGAAATTAGGCTTTTTCTTTTATTTATTTTGATAAAACCTCAACAACCACTTTTGGAAGCAATTTATACTCTAAAGAATGTATAGTTTTTTCATACTCTTCTAAGCTCATATCTTTTTCTTTTTGGAAACATTTTTGCGCAATTATAGTGCCACCATCTAACTCTTCATTTACAAAATGAACTGTTATTCCGCCTACTTTCATATTTGAACAATAACTTTCTTCTATAGCATGCCCGCCTTTAAAAAGAGGTAATAATGAGGGGTGAAGATTTATAGCCTTTACATTTTTTGTAAAAACTTGAGTCAAAAATCTCATAAATCCTGCAAGCACCACGAGGTCAGCTCCACTTCTTTTTATAGAAGCAACAAGCTCTTCATCAAACTCTTCTCTGCTGTTAAAGTCTTTATGATTGATGATTATCGGTTCCACCCCATATCTTTTTGACTTTTCAATACCACCAGCTTTTGGGTTATTGCATATAGTAGCCACTACTTCTATCTTGAGTCCGTCAAACTCTTTTAAATGTAGTTTTTCAAATAAATTTTCTAGGTTTGTTCCGCTACCACTAAATAATATAGCTATTTTTTTCATAAATATTTAATTCCTTCGCATAAATCCAATGGATTCATGGCATAGTTTCTACATGTAAGTTTTTTTGCACTCATAGCATGAGCTAAAACACTTGTAATGGCTGC
>JALUMJ010000216.1 GCA_027040375.1 Campylobacteraceae bacterium | reverse complement strand
AACTAAATTTTACTCCAGATATCATACATGTAAATGATTGGCACACAGCAACTATGCCACTACTTAGCAAAACAAGATTTATACATGATTTTGCAAATGCAGCTACAGTTTTGACTATTCACAATCTTCAACATCAAGGGGAATTTTTTAAAGGTGCTATGGATGTGCTTGAAGTTGGATGGGAGCATTTTAATCCTATGGAATTTGAAAGTCACGATGCCTTAAATTCACTAAAAGGTGGAATTGCCCATGCGGATGCAGTTACTACGGTATCAAAAAAATATGCTTCAGAGATACAAACAAGTGCATTTGGTTTTGGATTGGAAAATCATATAAATGCACACAACCAAAAGCTTTTTGGTATATTAAATGGTGTTGATTATGACGAATGGAATCCATCAGTAGATACCAAAATAGCTCAAAAATTTGATTTTGATGACATGGTTGGAAAAAAAGTTTGCAAAAAAGATCTTCAAAAACATTTTGGCTTAAAGCAAGACAATAGTATCCCACTTATCGGTTTTGTTGGAAGATTTGCAGAGCAAAAGGGTTTAGGTATGATTGCTGAAATACTTTCTGGTTTGATGCAACTAAATCTTCAAATAGTGATATTAGGAACTGGAGAGAAATGGGCTGAATTTTTCTTTAGCGAAGAGGCAAAAAAACACAAAGACAAACTAGGAGTTCATATAGGATATAGTGATACTTTAGCTCACCAAATAGAAGCTGGGAGCGATCTGTTTTTGATGCCTTCCTTATTTGAGCCTTGTGGTTTAAATCAGATTTATTCACTTAGATATGGAACACTTCCGATAGTCAGAGCAACTGGTGGATTGGATGACACTATAGAGAATTTTAACAAGGAAAATTTAAGTGGCAATGGATTTAAATTTTACGAAGCAAGTGGCGGAGCACTTTATAATACTATCAAATGGGCGGTAGATGTATATACAAATGATAAAGAAAATTTTAAAAAGATGCAAAAAAGAGGGATGAAGATGAGATTTGACTGGGAAAAAGCGGCTAAATCTTATGAAGAAGTTTATAAATATGCACTAGAGAAAAAGAGATAAGATGAGATATGATATTTACCACGATATAAGTAGATTTAGTGACTTAGATATTTATCTTTTTAAAGAAGGCACCCACTCAAAGCTTTATAAGCATTTTGGCTCACATATCATGAAAAGGGATGGAAAACAAGGTGTTTATTTTGCAGTTTGGGCACCAAATGCAAAAAAAATTAGCGTTATAGGAGATTTTAACAGTTATGATATAAATTCTCACCACTTAAAACTAAGAACTGATAATTCAGGTATTTGGGAAGGTTTTATCGAAGGTTTAAAGGAAGGCGAAAACTATAAATATCATATATTTAATGATTTTGTTAATCACAATGCTGACAAATCTGATCCTTATGCTTTTTATGCAGAGGTTGCTCCAAATTCTGCTTCAAAAGTTTATGATATAACCACTTTTTCTTGGAATGATAAAAAATGGATGAAAAACAGAGCCAAGCAAAATTCTCATAAAACTGCCATCAGCGTTTATGAAGTGCATCTAGGCTCTTGGCAAAGAAAAGTAGAAGAGGACAATAGATTTCTTAGCTACGAAGAGTCTGCTTTTGCATTAGCAAACTATCTAAAAGAGATGAGTTTTACACATGTGGAGATAATGCCTATCACCGAATTTCCATTTGATGGCTCTTGGGGATATCAAACTAGTGGATATTTTGCTCCTACTTCTAGGTTTGGAACTCCAAGTGATTTTATGAAATTTGTCGAGATTATGCACAAAAACAGCATAGGTGTTATATTGGATTGGGTTCCATCTCATTTCGTGACTGACGGACATGGTCTTATGAATTTTGATGGCTCTTGTCTTTATGAACACAAAGACCCAAGGCAGGGATATCATCCTCAGTGGGGAAGCGCTATATTTAATTATGAACGAAATGAAGTGAGAGCATTTTTGATAAGTTCAGCTCAAATGTGGCTTGAGATGTATCATATAGATGGCATCAGGGTTGATGCGGTTGCTTCCATGTTGTATCTTGATTATGGTCGCAAAGAAGGTCAATGGCTTCCAAATAAATTTGGTGGCAATGAAAATCTTGGGGCTATAAAATTTCTAAAGCAATTAAACTCTACTGCGTATGCGTCAAACGAGAATATCATGATGTTTGCAGAAGAGTCAACAAATTTTCCTTTGGTTACAGGAAAGGTCAGTGATGGTGGACTTGGTTTTGGTTATAAATGGAACATGGGTTGGATGCATGACATATTAAAATATATGAAAAATGACCCTTTGCACAGGCAACATCATCATAATGATTTGACTTTTAGTTTTGTTTACATGTATAAGGAAAATTATATACTTCCGTTGAGTCATGACGAAGTAGTGCATATGAAAGGCTCACTTATAAACAAGATGCCTGGGGACAATAATCAAAAATTTGCAAATTTGAGAGCTATGTACTCTTTGATGTATGCACATCCTGGCAAAAAACTTCTATTTATGGGTGGAGAGTTTGCGCAATTTGCAGAGTGGAATTATGAGCAAAGTCTTGATTGGCATCTGTTGGCTCAAGATGAACATAAGGGCATAAGCAAATTGATAAAAGAGTTAAACAAACTATACAAAAAAGAGCCAGCCCTTCACATGTACGATTGCGAAAAAGAAGGTTTTGAGTGGATTGATGAAAATGATTATAGCGCAAATGTTATCTCTTATATCAGGAAATCTGACAAAAAAGAAGAAAATATCATCATAGTTTGCAACTTTTCAGATAAGCCTCATATCGGCTACAAGTTGGGTTTGGCAACAAGTGGAAGATATAAAGAGATATTTAATTCACAAGATAAGAGATTTGCAGGTTGGAATGACAAAAGCACTAAGATATTAAAAACAAAAAAAGAAAAAACACATGGTAGGGATTTTACACTTGAAGTTGTATTGCCTCCACTTAGTGTTTTATATATAAAAGGAGTATAGGCATGTTAAATTTTGGAAGAAGCTTTGATGTCAAAGTAGAGAAGAAATCTGCTGAAAAGATGGATGCGACATTTGAAATTATGAAAGATGAGATGAATAGCGATGAAGTTGGGTATTATAAATTACCTGCAAATTCTAAGGAGATTGTAAATAGAGTTAAAAATCTAAAATTGGTAAATTTTTCACAAATTGTAATCATAGGAATTGGTGGGTCAAGCCTTGGCATAAAGGCGGTGGATCAAGTTTTAAGAGCTTATAGCCCAAATGTAAAAGAGATTTTGTATCTTGAAAACTCAGACCCAGTCAGTATAAGCATGACTTTGCAAAAGATAAAAAAAGAGGAAGCTCTATTTTTTGTTATCTCAAAATCTGGTGCAACTATAGAAACTACTTCTATATTTAAAACCGTTTTGGATTATTTTGAGATTGACCTTTTTAGCACGGATACCAAAAGGATATTTGCCATCACAGATGAGCACTCTTCGCTTTCGCACTTTGCCAAAAATCACAATATAGAAGAGTTTAATATTCCTGCAAATGTTGGAGGTAGATTTTCAGTCTTAAGCGCTGTTGGAATTGTTCCCCTCATGATAGCGGGGTATGATATGCCTTTGGTTTTAAAAGGGGCTCAAGATTTTGCTAAAAGTTTTTTTGATGAAAATGAATATCATCTCTTGGAAAAAGCGTATTATTTGAGTGAAAATTCTGAAAAGACACCTATAAATGTACTTTTTTCTTATGCCGATGGATTGGAAAACTTCACAAAATGGTATGTTCAACTTTGGGCAGAATCTCTTGGAAAGGTAAACAAGCATTCTAAACATGTTGGGCTCACACCAGTTGGCTTGATAGGCTCAGTTGATCAACACTCCTTTTTGCAACTCATCATAGAAGGCACTAGAGATAAAACTGTAACATTTATAAAAGTAAATGATTTTGAAAATGCATTGAGCGTTCCTGATATCACTCTTTTTGGTATAGAAAAAACTGATTTCATAAATACTCAAACATTTAATACGCTGATAAACGCACAATGTGATGCTACCATGCAAAGTTTAATAGATTCAAAAGTTAGTACAGATATAATAACGCTCGACAAAATAAGCTCTGAAAATATCGGAGCGCTTATCATGTATTATGAACTTTTAACAAGTGCGGTTGGATCTATGACAGATATAAATACTTATGATCAACCAGGTGTTGAATTAGGCAAACAAATATTATATAAAAATCTAAAAAAACATTAAGGGAAAAAATGGAACTCTTTTCATACGACATAAATAAAAAATACAAAAAATCAGTAGCATACTTTTCTATGGAATTTGCTATTGATCAAGCATTGAAAATCTACTCTGGCGGACTTGGCTTTTTAGCAGGCTCTCATATGAGAAGCGTTTATGACTTGAAGCAAAATGTAGTTGGGATTGGACTTCTTTGGAGTTTTGGATATTATGACCAGATAAGAAATGAAGACAGAACCTTGCGACCTGCGTTTACTAGAAAATTTTACTATTTTTTACAAGAATTAGATATTGATGTAAAAGTAAAAATTCACGGTGAAGATGTAAAAATAAAAGCTTTTTTAGTTAAACCTGAGATTTTTGGCTCAGCTCCTATCATACTTCTATCAACTGATATTGATGAAAATGATTATTTAGCAAGAACCATCACTCATAAACTCTACGATGGAAATGAGCGAACAAGAGTGGCTCAAGAGATAGTTCTAGGAATCGGCGGAACAAAAGTACTTGAAGCCATAAATCACCATGTAGATATCTACCATATGAATGAAGGGCATGCCCTTCCTTTGGTTTATCAACTTTATGTTAAATATAAAGATATGAGTGAGATAAAAAACAGGGTTGTTTTTACTACTCACACTCCTGAAAAAGCAGGCAATGAAGAGCATGATATAAATTTCTTGCACGACATGGGATTTTTCAATGGACTCAATATGGATACAATTAGAAAGATTAGCGGATACCAAAATGAAGATAATTTTAGTCTAACAGTAGGAGCATTAAGAAGTGCAAAAATAGCAAATGCAGTATCAAAGATTCACGCAAAAGTTTCAAATGAAATGTGGTCACATGTAGAAGATAGATGTAAAATTATATCTATAACAAACGCACAAAATAAAAAATATTGGAGCGATAAAAACCTAACAAGAAATCTAGATGAGCACGAAGACTATGAACTAGTCGCAAGAAAAAAACATCTTAAAAAAATTCTTTTTGATGAAGTAGCTGACCAAACAGGAAAAATGTTTGACCCAGAAGTTCTCACTATAGTTTGGGCTAGGAGATTTGCAGAGTATAAGAGAGCTGATTTATTAAAATACGATTTAGAAAGATTTGAAAAGCTTATGAAAAGAGTTGATATGCCCGTGCAAATCATATGGGCAGGAAAACCGTATCCTGGAGATTTTGGAGCGATTGATACATTTAATGACTTAATTCACACAAGTCATCATTATAAAAATATGGCTGTGCTAATCGGATACGAATTAAGTCTTTCAAAGCTTTTAAAACAAGGTAGTGATATCTGGCTAAATACTCCAAGAATCACAAGAGAAGCCAGTGGAACAAGTGGCATGACAGCTAGTATGAATGGTTCAATTCACTTTTCAGTAGATGATGGCTGGCACCCAGAATTTGCAAGAGATGGCAGAAATGCATTTACAATTCCTCAAATCGACTATAAACTCTCCACCGAAGAACAAGACAGGCTTGACAATAAAAATATGATGGATATATTAGAAGACAAAATCATACCAACATATTATAATGACCGCAAACAGTGGGTAGAAATCATGAAAAATGCTATGACAGAAATAGAGATAGATTTTGACTCAGGAAGATTAGCAGACGAATACTACAAAAAGATGTTTAATCACTAAAAAGATGGTGCGCTAGAGAAGATTTGAACTTCCACGGGGTTTCCCCCACTACCCCCTCAAGGTAGCGTGTCTACCGTTCCACCACTAACGCATCAATAAAAATTAAGAGGCATAGAGAGTTAAAAAACTCTCTATACTTGTTACATTATTCTATAAGAATGGATTTGCATATAATGCAATCAATGCAATAACAAGTGCATAAATAACTTGTGCTTCAATCATCGCTAGAGCGATAAACATTGTAGTCATAAGCTTTCCACCAAGACCTGGGTTTCTTGCAGTTCCTGCTATCGTAGCAGCTGCAGTATGTCCCATACCGATTGCTCCACCAAGTGCAGCAAGACCAAGACCCATACCAGCAGCAACTACTGAGTATGCTTTAATCATACTATCACCCTCACCTGCAAATGCAGCAGTTGCAATTGCAACTATTAAAAATAAAACCTTCTTCATCTAACAACTCCTTGTTAAAGATATAAAATCTTTAATTTAAATTTACAAAGTCCGTTCGGCTTGCGTATCCCTACTTTTCACTTTGTATCGGCGACATTTTAACTAAGTTTTTGTTAAAACTTAGTTAAACAATTTATTTTACTAAACCTAATTCTATCTTAGCTCCATTTTGCTTTAAAATTTTCACTTTTACTTTTTGATCAACTGCCAAATAGTCACTTACTTTTTCTACTCTATGGTCTGCGATTTTTGATACATGTAAAAGACCATCAATCTCTCCTGGAAGTTCAACAAATGCACCAAAATCGACAATTCTTCTCACAACGCCATCAACAATTTCATCTTGAACAAATGTAGGGACTGGTTTTCGCTCACGATGCCCTCCGCTTCTTCCACCGCCTCTGTTATCACGACCACGAGATGGCTTATTTGCGATTTCTACTATGTGAGATTTTGCAGCTTCAACTTTTTCTTTGTTGTCGCCTGCTATTTTTACTTCACCTTTGTCTCTATCAAGATCAATTGAAACCTCAAATTTTTCTATTATTTCTCTTATAGTTTTTCCAGCTTGTCCGATGACATCCACTATCTTAGATGGGTCAATGCTAAAAAGCTCTAGTTTTGGAAGTATTTTATTGTTTATATGTATATTTGCATCAGCCTCTTCCATGATACCCAAGATGTGATTTCTTCCCTCTCTTGCTTGATAAAGTGCTTCTTTTAGTATCTCTTGAGAAATTCCACCAAGTTTTATATCCATTTGAAGTGCAGTTATACCGTCTCTTGTACCAGCCACTTTAAAGTCCATATCACCATCATGATCTTCTAAGCCCATGATATCCGTTAATATCGCGTGGTCATCTCCTTCAAAAACAAGTCCCATAGCGATTCCAGCTACTAGTTTTTTAACTTCTACTCCTGCAGCTTTTAGTGCGAGAGATCCACCACATATCGTAGCTTGTGAAGATGAGCCATTTGATTCTAAAATCTCTGAAACCAATCTTATGGTTTGCAACCTATCTATATCTAAAGTAGGCTCCAATGCTCGTCTAGCTAAATTACCATGTCCTAACTCTCTTCTGCCAGGTGCTCTTACAAAACCAGCCTCTCCTACTGAAAATCCTGGAAAGTTATAATTAACCATAAAGTTATCTGTTAAATTACCTTTTTGGGTCAATCTTTCATACATTTGCCCATCTTTGTCACCACCGAGTGTAACAGTTACAAGTGCTTGAGTTTGACCTCTTGTAAATAAGCAAGAACCATGAGTTCTTGGGAGAAGATTTGTCTCTATAGAAATTGGTCTAACTTCAGTCAATGCCCTTCCGTCAGCCCTAACTCTATCTTCAACTATCATTTTTCTAACTATATTTTTCTTATAGTCATTTATAACATTTTTGACGATATCTTCACTCCACTCTTCTTTTTCAGCAATATCATCACTCATAATAGTTTTTGCGATTTTGTTTAGCCCATTTGCTCTTTCGCTTTTTGCCATTTGAGATATCGCTTCTTTCACATCATCTTTGTAAAATTCTTCGATATATGCTTTAATGCCATCATCTAACAAGTCTTCCTTGTATTCTAGCTGTGCATCTTCTTTTTTCAAAGGAGTAAATACTTCTTCATAAGCCGTACAAGCTCCTGTTATCGCATCTTGAGCTTTATTTATGGCTTCAAGTATCTCATCTTCGCTAAATTCATTTATGTTTTGAGTAGGGATTAGATTTTCACTCATCACAGGGTCAATCATAGGGTCAAGAGCAACTGAAGGGATAACATCAACATCCATGCTGGCAATCGATCTCATCTCAATCATTAGCAACTCTTCTTTTGTTCCTGCTACATACAAGTCCATACTAGAATTTGTAAGCTCTGTGTTGCTAGGATTTACTACTAACTCACCATCAATTTTACCGATTCTTACTCCACAAACAGATTTATTTATAGGGATATCAGATAAAAACATAGCGGCACTTGCAGCATTTAATGCGGCTACTTGAAGATCTACTTCTGGGTCACAACTCACAACAAAAAGAGTTAACTGAGTCGGATATGCATATCCATCTGGAAAAAGTGGTCTCAGACTTCTATCAATTACTCTTGAAGTTAAAGTTTCAAAATCACTTGGTCTTGTTTCTCTTTTCATAAAACCTCCTGGATATTTTCCAGAAGCATAAGTTTTTTCTATATATTGCACAGTTAGAGGCACAAAATTGCCGTCTGCTTGATTGTCATCTCTTGAAACTGCAGCTATTATAACTGTATCTTTTACTTTTAACATCACTGCACCTGCAGCTTGTTTTGCAACTTTACCTATATCGTATATCTCAAGTTGGTTATTTACATCAATTTTATATTCCATCATCACTCCTATTTTTAGAAAAGGGCAAATACCCTTTTGAATTATTTAAAACCTCTATTATATCATTTTGCGAAAGTTTTTGCATATCTTTATAATAAAAATCAACATTAACGAATTTATCAACTTTTTTAACACAAAAAATTTCGTCACTTATTTTTTGCAATGTCTCAAACACATCTGTAGCCATCACTGGAAGAGCGCATATTATCGATGTTGCCCCTAGTTTGATAGCTGTTTTTATGCAAGACATCATTCTAAAACCAGTCTCACAACCAATATCAACAAATAAAATATTTCTATCTTTTACAGAGTTGATTAATTCTCCTTTTTTATATTTATAAACTTTTGGCAATATTAATTCGTCAAATACTCTGTGTGCTTGACCATATATATAATCCAGATTTATCTCAAAAGCTTTTACAAGTTTATCTTGTATCACAATTTCTTCAGTTTCGCTGACAACAGCAACTGTGCACTCGTCATTATTTGGGGCAACTACATCTCCTGTAAATAAAATATCATATGTGAGATTTAATTTTAAAGACATCATATTTGCTAAAATCAAAGCTTGCTCACTACAAGCAACTATCAACCAATCTTCATCTTGCATTCTTTTTTTTGGCAAAACTTCCAATAAATCCCTAATCGCTTCTGCCTTGTTTTTAAAATAAGAATTAAAATCTAAATTTATTGGCATATACATCCTACTTTATCTTGATTTATCAAGGATTTGCGCCTACACTATCACTCTCTTTAATAAAATGATAATCTATTTTTCCGATAGGATAAAGATTAAATAATATATAAATACCTTTTTTATTTATAGAGTTATCGCTAGTACTTGTGAGTTGTGGTGTTGTATTTTCACTATAAACTATAGAGTAATCCCAACATTTTTTCTTTCTTTTAAAACCAATTTTCCAAGATTTAACAAAGCTACCTCTAAAATCATAATTCGCAGAAGCAAAAAGATTGTAATTTCTAAAATAGTTAGTATCAAAAGCAAAAGTTAGAAAGCTAGTATCAAGTTCTTTAATATTTTCGTATGTGTGTGTTAAACTGACATTATAAATATCATTACTATAATTAAATGAATTTTGAATTTTTGAAAATCTAGAATATTCATGTGAATAAAATATCGTATTTGAAAAACTGATTTTATCAGTAAAATAAATTTTTAGATTATTTTCCAAATCTCCATATTTATATCTATAATCGCTAAAGAAATATTGTTGTTTTAGTGTATGGCTTACTTTTTTGTCACCATCGCTATTATAAAAATACTGCGCTAGATTAAATGTAACACTTTTTTCTGTAGTATTTACTGGTATAAAATCTGCAAAGTAGCCACTTTTATCTTCTTTACTAGGAACAACATAATCAAGACTCATATATATGGTATGATAAAAGCTATCATATGCTTTTGCCAAATCTGTATAAATAGAAAACTTATGATAGTTTCTAAAATACTGCCAATAACTCTCAGGAGTGCTTTCGTTTGAATAATCAACATAAGTAAGATAAATATTTTCAGAAAATGAAAACTTAAGATAATCATTTAAGAATGAAAAATAAAATGTAAATGGAGCATTTAATTCATACTGAGTTGCATTTAGATTAACAGCTCTATCATAATTTTTTGATTTTAAATCAACAGAGTAAAGTAATTTATCTAGAAATAAAGTATTAGAAAATCTATGGTACTGCAGCGTTGGTAGCTCTTGGAGTGTATCTTCATTCGATGCTTTTGATGTATCTATGTAGTATTTTGCATACAAGCCATAATAATCCAAATCTTTTTCAAAATAGTAGTTAAAAGTTGATGTTACAAGTTTATTATATGAAGTACCATCGTTATTTTTAGTATTTAAATAATCTATATCATTTAGATAAGTAAAATCAAGATATAGCCCATCTTCGACGCCTTCATTAAAATATCCACTAAAAAGTTTGCTTCTGTCATAATTGAGCTCAAAGCCATAATGATTACTATTTATCAAAGAATTTTCTTTCACATATTTGCTATATTCGTCAAATATACCCGTTTGTATATTTAATTTTGAGTAAGGCGAATCCATATATCTAAAAATACTATTTACTCCTACTCCTCTTTGTGATCTTAATTGTGGTGTGATTTGTAAATCCCAGTTGATATAAGGAGCAAGATAAATTGGCTGGGCATAGAACAGACCCTCAGAACTACTATATCCGATATCTGGTCTTAGTAAACCTGTTCTTCTTGTTTTATCAGTCGAAAATCCAAAATATGGCAAGTATAGAACTGGAACTTTTCCTGCATAAAAAACTGCATTATATATACTTAAAAAGTTTGTTTTTCTATTTAGTTCGCCTGAGCTAAAATCTATCTTCCAATCAGGGTCTTGGACATTACAGCTGGAAACTATAGATTTATTGGTTAAGTAATATTGTGGGTTTGAAGTCGCACTTTGACAACTTATCCATAAATTTGAAACATCATTAAAAAAGAAAAGTGGTTCAAAAGATCCGACATTTGTATTTAAATTTAGCTTTACTTTACCGCTTTTAGAAGAAAATTCTACCCCTTCAAGAACGGTTATGTCACCAAAAAGGCTCAAATCTCCAGTTTTTTGATTATAATCAGCCTTATCGGCCGTAATCAAATATTTTTGAGAATAAAGAACGACATTGCCCTTGGCGTGTATGATAAATCCATTTTTTTTTACATTTTTTGCTAAAACTTCAACATTTTGAACTTCTGCAAAGCTCACAGTTAAAAAAAGAATAAAGAAAATAAAAAATCTAATAAGCATTAATCACCAGCGTTCTTGCAACCCTGTCATGCCATGTTTCTCTTTTTGGATTTGTCAAAGCCCATAAAAAACCTATATAAAACAGCGATTCACTTACGATTCTTATCAAAGCACGATTAAGCGAATACAAAATATTTGGATTGTCTAAGTCGATAGTAGAGATAACTCTTATCTTCATTAGCATTTTTCCAGGAGTTGCTCCATAAGCCCAAACAAAAAAGGCTTGATATATTATTTTTAACAAAATTATATAGCTAAATAAGCCATTTAGTAAATTTATAGTTTCAGTATAGCTAGCATCCTTCGGAATTTGCCCAAAATATATAATCATAAATAAAACAGAAATTAGAATTTCATCAATCGTATAAGCAAAAGCTCTTTTTTTAATACTCGCAAGGGATATGTTTTCCCTTTCAAATCTTTCTATTATCTCTTCATCACTCATTTATTAAGTGCCTGATATGCTATGTCCAGTCTAAATTGTTTTCCAGCAAAATGAACTTGTCCACAAAGCAAATATGCTTTATCTCTAGCTTCTTTTATGCTTTCACCCAAGCCCACACATAGCAAAACTCTGCCACCAGTTGCATATAATTTTTCATCTTCCTTGCTCACTCCAGCATAAACTATGTGTGTGCCATCTAATTCATCATGAACATTTTCATCAACTATTATTTCAGACGGGGTTGAGCCTGAATATGGGTATTTTTGACTAGCAACAACTACGGCTACTGCGTATTTATCATAAAATTCCAAATCCAAGTTTTGTAAATCTTTGGTAGCAGCCTTGTAAAAAAGTTGGCTTGCAGGTGTTTCTAAAAGAGGCATCAAAACCTCACATTCAGGATCACCAAATCTTACATTATACTCAAGCACGATTGGCTCATCATTTATAATCATTAATCCAATAAATAAAACTCCACTATACGGGCTGCCCTCTTTTTGCATTCCTTCAAGTGTTGGGATGACAACTTGCTTTTCTACCTTTTTATATAATTCATCATTTATCAAAGGAGTTGGTGCATATGCTCCCATTCCCCCAGTATTTGGTCCATTATCACCATCGAGCAATCTCTTATGATCTTGTGCAGCTGGCAAAATCTTATAATTTTCCCCATCACACACCGCAAAGACAGAGAGTTCATATCCATCTAAAAATTCTTCTACGATGATAAATTTTCCTGCATCACCAAAGCTATCTCCACTAAGCATATCTCTTGCAGCTTCCGTGGCTTCAAGTTTTGTTTGTGCGATTATCACACCTTTTCCACCGCATAGTCCATCAGCTTTTATGACTATTGGCTCAGTCAAACTTTCTATAAAATCAGTTGCCTCTTTTAAATCATCTGTCTGGATATATGAAGCCGTTGGAATGTTATATTTCTTTAGAAAATTCTTCATATAAACTTTTGAACCTTCTAATCTCGAAGCTTTTTTAGATGCACCAAAGATTGGAAGTTTTCGTTCGTTAAAAACATCGACTATACCTTCGACTAACGGTGCTTCAGGACCTACTATTGTTAAATCTATACTATTATTTTGTACAAAATCTGCTAATTCATCAAAATCTTTTATATCTATATTTACAGCAATTCTTTGTGTAGCACCGTTTCCTGGCGCCATATAAACAGTACCGACTTCTTTATCTTTTTTTAGTGCAAGTGCTATCGAGTATTCACGACCACCGCTACCTACTATCAAAATATCCATTGAAAAAACTCCTAAAAAAAGCAGTATATGCAAAGCATATACTGCTTACCCAAGTGGGCGTTCGTTTACTTTTTGGCCCGGTTAAAGCCAACGATGTAGAACTAATCTTGCCTTTAGGCTGCAGATTCTAATCTCAAAAAAGACTCAAACAAAAATACAGACGCACCAGCAAAATACCCGTTCCACAAAAAACAATATGTTGGACCCTCATAAAACGCTGTCGCTTCACTCAGATACATCGTAATTATAAAGCAATTTTGCTTAAGATTTGCTATTTTTGATTTGTTTCGCCTTTACTATGCAACTCTTTATCGTTTGCTCATCACTAAATTGGATTTTTATGTCATCTGGGATTGCTTTAGCTGTTACTTTTCCTATGCAAATCGCCTTATAACTTTTATCCCAATCAAAATTCTTTAAAAAACAATTTACAGTCGAGGGGGAAGTAAATATGATAACAGAGTTTTTCTCCGGTTTATTTTGCTTATCTATGCTCTTACATGTAGTTTCATAAATAATTTCTTCATCTAAACTAATGCCACAATCTAATAAAATTTTATTTAGCTTAGAAGTTACTATTTTTGCTCTAGGAAAAAGCACTTTTTTACCTTGCAGCTTTGATTTAATTTCATCTGCAAATGTGTCGCCGTATGAATTTTTTGCTGTATAAACTAGATTTGCATCATGTCTATTTATCTCTTTTGATGTTCCTTTACCTATGGAGTATATCTCTTTTTCTCTCCACTTTTTATCTATATTTTCTATGGCTCTGACTGCGTTTTTTGAGGTAAATATCAAAGCATCATATAAATCAAAATCAATCTTTATTTGAAAAAAATTGATTTTGATTACAGGAAGATTTTGTATATTTTCAAATTTATCACTATTTAAAAGATAAATTTTTGGCACATCATTCCCACTCTATGGTTGAAGGCGGTTTAGAAGATATATCATAAACAACTCTGTTTACACCATCTACTTCGTTGATAATTCTGCTACTCATGCGTTCAAGCAAGTCATGAGGCAATCTAGCAAAAGTGGCTGTCATTCCATCAACGCTTTCGACGATTCTTACGCAGATTGTATTGTCATAAGTTCTGTTATCGCCCATAACTCCCACACTTTTGACATTTAATAAAACTGTAAAAGCTTGCCATGTTTTATCATAGTAGCCACTTGATTTTAACTCATCTAGCATAATAACATCAGCAAGTCTTAAAAGTTTTAAATCATCAGTATTGATTTCGCCCATAATTCTAATAGCAAGTCCGGGTCCTGGAAATGGATGTCTAGCTATCATCTCTCTTGATATTCCAAGCTCCATGCCAAGAACTCTTACCTCATCTTTAAAAAGTTCTCTCAAAGGCTCGATTAATTCAAATTTCATCCAACTAGGAAGTCCTCCTACATTGTGATGTGATTTGATAGTTTTGCTTGGACCTTTTACGGAAACTGACTCTATGACATCTGGATATAGAGTTCCTTGTGCCAAATATTTTATATTTTCAAACTTTTTAGCTTCTGCTGCAAATATCTCTATAAAAGTATGGCCTATTATCTTTCTTTTTTCTTCAGGGTCAACGACACCTTTTAAGCGAGTTAGATATGTTTGTGTAGCATCTATCGTGATAAGAGGGATTTTTAGTTTTGATTTAAACATATTTTCCACATCTTCTCTCTCATTTGCCCTTAAAAGTCCAGTATCCACAAATATGGCTATGAGTTTATCCCCTATAGCTTCATTTAAAAGTGCGGCTACTACTGAGCTATCAACTCCACCACTAACAGCACACAGTACTTTTCCGTCTTTTACTGTTTCTCTGATTTTTTCGATTTGTTCTTTTGCGAAGGAGCCCATATTCCAAGTTGTTTCACATCCACAAATCTGTTTTGCAAAATTTCTCAAAATCGTTCCACCTTGAGCCGAGTGAGAAACTTCAGGGTGAAATTGCAAAGCATATATCTTCTTTTCTTCATTTGCAACTGCTGCGTAAGGAGAATTTGCACTATGAGCAATTCTCACAAAACCCTCAGGCAAACTTTCCGCCCTATCAGCATGCGACATCCATACAATCTGTCCATCATCTGTATCTTTAAATATTGGGCTAATTTTTCCATCTAATTCATCAAATGTTATCTGTGCTTTTCCATACTCATGGTGAAGTGCTGGAACTATTTTTCCGTTAAAATGGTCTATTACCAATTGCATTCCATAGCAAATACTTAAAATTGGGATACCAAGTTCAAAAATCTCACTATCTGGCTTATAAGCTTCCTCATCATAAACAGAAGCTGGGCCACCTGAGAGGATTATGCCTTGCGGATTTTTCTTTTTTATATTCTCTATGGGTTCATTGTACGGTAAAATCTCACAATATACCTTTTCTTCTCTCATTCTTCTAGCTATTAACTGCGTATATTGTGAGCCAAAATCCAAAACTATAATTGGAATAAATTTCATATTATCATATCCTTAAAATAAATGTAATGTTTCAAATTGAATATACCAAACTACGATAGATAAAATATATCCAACCAATATGGTCCATGCATATTTCATATGAGCGCCAAATGTATAAATTCCTCTTAATTTTCCCATGACTCCGACTCCAGCGGCTGAGCCAAAACTGATCAAACTTCCACCAATCCCCGCTGTCATGGTTACTAATAACCACTGATCAACACCCATATCTGGATTTGATTTTAAAACTGCACTCATAACTGGAACATTATCTACTATGGCGGATAAGAATCCCACACCTATATTTACAGCATCTGGTCCTGCAGTAGTGTAAAGTTTTGCTGCCATATCAAGATAGCCTAGAAAATGCAATCCACCAACTGCTGCTAAGATTCCTACAAAAAACAGTAGCGTATCATGCTCTATTCTGCTCATTGACTTAAAAATATGTATGTCATTATCGTATTTTCTCTTCAATCTATAAGAGTATAATTTTAGCAATGAAAGCCCAAACATCATGCCCCACATAGCAGGAAGATGAAATAACTGGTGAGCCAAGACTGCACTAATGATAGTTGTGAGCCCTAAAAATATAACCACTTTACCACCTTGGTAAACTTCTTCTTTTTTCTCTTTTTTTGCATCAAAATGCGGTTTATCTTTTGGCACAAACAATGAGAGTAACCAAGCTGTAACAAACCAGCCGATTATAGAAGGAGGAAATAAGTAAAAGAAATCAACAAATCCAGCTTTTTCAGCTGTCCAAGACATAAGAGTGGTGATATCGCCAAAAGGGCTCCAAGCCCCTCCAGCATTTGCCGCAACTACTATGTTTATAGCGCTTGGTACCAAAAATTCTCTTTTTTCTTTTTCGATTGTAACTAGTACAGTAGAAAGGATCAAAGCTGTTGTTAAGTTATCCGCGACTGGACTTATAAAAAAAGCGAGTGTTCCTGTGATCCAAAATAGTTTTTTGTACGAGTATCCTTTTGAAACCAAGTTGTATTTTAAAGCATTAAAGACATTTCTTTCGATCAAAGTCTCTATATAAGTCATAGCAACCATTAGGAAAAAGAATATTTCTGCGATTTCAAGTATAAGCTCATCTACCTCTTTTGAGAGAGGCTCTGTGTCTAGACCATTTATATAAAAGTAAAAACCAATCAACATAAATATAAATGTTCCTATAAATAGCGCTGGTTTTGCTTTATTTATATGGTAACTCTCTTCGGTAGCTATGATATAGTATCCAACTACAAAAATTACCAATGAAACAATTCCAACCCAAGTTCCAGTCATCGGCTCCCCACCTTGTGCAAATGCACTAAGTGCAAAAAGCAATAATAACCCTAATATTTTCATATTTTTTCTCCTTTTTCTATATAATGTGCCCCTAAAGACTCTTTTCTATTAAGGGCACTTTTTATAATCTCTCTTGAACTTAACAGTCTTAGTCTTAAAAGTTTTCCAATTGACAATTTTAACATGTCTTCTACTCTATTCAAAGCTTTTTTTAATTTTTTCTCTTCTCTTTTGATTCCAGCACAATTCCACATCAAATCTCTTAGTTCATTTTTCAAGTTTTTGTCTATTTTGTTTATCAAGCTTGGTTCTACTTCATCAAACTCTACTTTTTTCTTTTTTTCTTTTAGAGTCAATTTTATATCAAGTGCAACTCTTTTTGAAAAAACTAAACCCTCCAAAAGGGAGTTACTAGCCAATCTATTGGCTCCATGCACTCTGGTATTTGCCGATTCTCCGACTGTATATAGTGAAGAAACACTAGGGACTCTTCCAAAAAAATCACTTTTTATGCCACCCATAGCATAATGAAATGCAGGAGAAATTGGCACCAAATCAAAAGGAACATTGTATCCCATATTTGTCATATTAAAGTATATACTAGGAAATCTTTTCATAAAAAATCCCTCTTCAAAATTACTAAGGTCTAAAAATACTTTTTTATTTGTTTTAAGTTGATAATCAAAAATAGCCTGTGAAACGATATTTCTAGGGCTCAATTCGCCTCTATCATCATAATCAAATAAAAATCTTTTTCCGTCCTCATCTATAACTTTAGCACCCTCACCTCTTAAAGATTCGCTCAACAATTGCTTTCGTACCGCGCTGCTTTGAACAAAAACTGTTGGATGAAATTGCATCATCTCCATATCTCGTAACTCAATGTTACGCATCAAGCAAATACCTTGCATGTCAGCACTTATAGTTCTCGCATTTGTATGATATTCATACAAAGACCCAACTCCTCCACTAGCTATCACAACCTTTTTTGCATAAATATTGAAGATTTCATTGTTATGATAAACTCTTACACCGTAACACACACCGTTTTCTATCAAAAGGTCTGTAACTTGAGTATTGTACAAAATTGGAAATTTTAATTTATCCATCAAAAATTGATGTATATGTCTCCCCGTGGCATCACCGCCTGCATGTAAAATTCTATTTCTTGAGTGTGCTGCTTCTTTGGTGTATAACAGATTTCCATCTCTATCTTTGTCAAATTTAAAACCATGTTCTATAAACTCTTTTATAACAACTGGCCCCTCATGGCACAAAATATCAACCGCTCCCTCATCACAAAGCCCAGCTCCTGCATTTAAAGTGTCTTTTATATGGTAGGGAATATCTTCTTCATCCACGGCAACCGCAACTCCGCCTTGAGCGTAAAAGGTATTGCATTCCCAAGCATAATCTTTTGCTAAAACCAAAACATCAGTATCGTCATCCAAAGAAAGTGCTGTATGTAAACCTGCAACTCCAGCTCCTATAATGACGACATCATATTTGCATTTCATTTGAGTGTTTTTGTACTATTTGTTTGTGATTTATAAACTGGTGGTGCTTTATAACCACAACCTATAAAATTAAAGCCAAGAGATGCTATAATTAAAATATGAAAACAGCTAATCAGATAATTTCTCATTTAAAATCTAAACCTTATTTAAAAAATTTACAACATGTAGATTGCTACAATAAACTGTTGTCTTTATTGCCAAAGAGTATCAGAGAATTTACGAGATTTATATATCAAAAAAATGATACACTTTTTTTTGTCCTCGAACACCCTGGCATAAAAATGGAGTTTAATTATAAGA
>JALUMJ010000215.1 GCA_027040375.1 Campylobacteraceae bacterium | reverse complement strand
ACAATGTGTGAGTTAAGTTGAAGAGCCGTATGAGGGAAATCTTCAAGTACGGTTCTGTGAGGGGCATTATGCAACTCCGAAATAAATTAAATAAAAAGGAGGGGTAGAAATGTCTACTCTACAATTTCAAACTACAAAAAACCAAGAAAATTACTTTTTATCGCAACCGCATCAGCCATTTTTTACCCTAGGGATTGTAAATTCTGTATTATTTATGTTGGTTTTTGCACTTAGCTATAAGGGTGTTTTTTCTTTACATGTAAGCGTGCCTTTTTTTCATGCGTATTCTTTGATATTTTTGGTTTTTACAAACTTTTTTATAGGTTTTTTGTTCACTACTTTTCCTAGATTTACTCAGGGCGAAGTGATAAAAAAAGATTTTTATGTTAATCTTTTTTATGCAAATACACTAGGTGCTTTTCTTTTTATGATAGGTGTATTTACGACTGAGATTTTAGTGGTTTTTGCCATGATTCTTTTATTTGTAGCACAAATTTTTATGGTTTTAAAATTTCGTGATATATACGCCAATAGTCGCTCACAAAACAAAAAAGACCCCTTTTGGATTTTAAATGCCCAGTATTTTGGTTTAGTTGGACATCTCTTTTTCATAGCTTCAATTTTAGGTTTGCTAAAGCTTGATATCGCCATTGGTATCTCTTTTTATATGTATTTAATATTTTTAACATTTAGCGTGGCACAAAGAATGATACCTTTTTTCTCTCACTCTCTTGAGCCAAAAGATGAAAAATTTATAAGCACCGTTTTTATACTCTTTCTCGTAAAGACCGGCTTGGTGATACTGCAAGATGTCAGTTATATCAAAGCTTTAGAAATTGCCATTGATTTAATTATCGCTATATATACCATAAAAGAATTTTTAAGATGGAAGTTGCCTATGTTTAACTCACCTGCAATCTTGTGGGTATTACATCTTGGACTTTTTTGGCTACCCGTTGCATTTTTTATGTCGGCTATTTCTAATGCTCTTGAAATATTCTTACATGTAGATATGTATTTTCTAGGCATTCATCTTTTAGCCCTTGGCTTCTTAACTACTATATTTATTGGTTTTGGCACAAGAGTAGTGCTTGGACACTCAGGTCAACCACCACATGCCAGTACTTTTGAGAAAAATGTATTTTTATCTGTGCAATTAATAGTTGTATTAAGGGCATTATATAGCGTAAGCATAGCATTTAGTTGGAATTTAAATTTTTTATTTGATATAGCCTTTACTATATGGTTGTTAGTCTTTATAATATGGGGATGCAGATACGGGAAAATCTTAATATTTAAAAAATAAACAAATAAAAAGTTATTTTTGGCTAAAATAGAACAAAAATTATAAGAGGGTTGTAAAAATGTTGCTATTGACTCCTGGACCGACTCCTGTTCCAGAAAATATTCGTTTGGCTATGGGTGAGCCTACTATCCATCATCGTACTCCTGAATTTGAAGAGATTTTTAAGACTACAAGAGGACTTTTGAAAAAGATGTTTGGCATGAGCGAGGTTTTGATGCTTGCGAGCAGTGGAACTGGTGCTATGGAAGCTAGTATTTTAAATTTGTGCAAGAAAAAAGCTTTGGTTGTAAATGCTGGCAAATTTGGTGAGAGATTTGGTCTTATCTGTGAGGCTTACGGGATTGCGCATGTAGAGTTAAAATACGATTGGGATACGCCTTGTAGTGTAGAAGATGTTAAAACCGCACTTCTTAAAGATAGTGATATAGATACTATCTGCGTGCAGATTTGCGAAAGTGCTGGAGGTCTTAGACATCCTGTAGAAGAGATTGCAAAAGCGGCAAAAGAGATAAACAAAAATATAAAAATCATAGCCGATGGCATCACTGCTGTTGGAGTGGAAAAAATCGACACTACAAATATAGATGCTTTGATTTCAGGTAGTCAAAAAGCATTTATGTTGCCTCCTGGATTATCGATGATTGGCTTAAGTGATTATGCTATAGAGTGCATAGAAGATTCTTCTGTGGGGTATTATTTTAACCTCGCAACTGAGTTGAAAAAACAGAAACAAAATACCACAGCATGGACTGCTCCTACGACTTTGATTATAGGGCTAAAAGCTGTTTTAGAGTTAATTGAAAAAGATGGAGTAGAGAAACTTTACAGCGATACTGCAAATAGGGCAAATGCTTCAAGAGAAGCTTTAAAAGCACTTGGTCTTCACATATTTCCAAAAACTCCAGCAAATTCTATGAGTGCTGTTTTAGATGATGACGCAGCTAAAATAAGAAAGATTTTAAAGCAAAAGTATGGTGTAAATATAGCTGGTGGTCAAGAGCATGTAAAGACCACTCTTTTTCGCATAAACCATATGGGGATTTTTGAAGGATACGAGACTCCTTGGACATTAAACGCTATAGAGTTAGCACTTGATGAATTAGGTAGAAGAAAATACGATGGAACTGCAAACAGAGTTTTCTGTGAGCAAATATATAAGTAGGTAAAGATGATATATGAACACGAGATTCCTGTTGGAAGTAAGCTTTACTTTGGAAAAAGTGCAAAGCTAAAAAGAGAGATAGAAAATAGTGCAAGCGAGATTTTTGAAAAAGAGGGTTTCAAAGAGATAGTTACTCCTTTTTTGTCTTATCATCAACACGGAAATATAGCAGAAAAAGAGCTTATAAGATTTGCAGATAGCGACAATCATGTACTCTCTCTAAGAGCTGATAGTACGATGGATGTTGTTAGGCTTATGAGTAAAAGATTAGGACGAAGCATAGCAAATGACAAGTGGTTTTATATACAGCCTGTTTTTAAATTTCCTAGTCTTGAAGTAAATCAAATAGGTGCGGAATTTGTAGGTGCAAAAGATTTATCATTTGGTGTGGATATAAGCTCGAGTGTTTTTGATGATTTTGGACTTTCGCCATTGTTGCAAATTTGTAATATAAATATACCAAATATGATAGCTTCAAAATTTGATTTAGATATCGCTATATTTGAGCGAGGAGAGATACAAAAGCTTTTTGCTCTTGGTGTTTCTTGGCTAGACAAACTTGTTAAAGTTGAAAATCTTAAAGGTTTGGATGAGGTTATAAACGAGGCTCCGCAAGACCTAAAGAGTGAGCTTATTAGTATGAAAGAGATGGCTGCAAAGATTGGTTATGAAAGAGTTGTTTTTTCTCCACTTTATTATGCTAAAATGAGGTATTATGATGGACTATTTTTTAGGTTTATAGAAAAAAATCTAACTTTGGGACTAGGTGGAAACTATGCATGTGATGGAGCAAAATCCGCGGGTTTTGCACTTTATACAGATGCGATTATAGATATTGCCATCATGTACCAAACTTAAGCATACCAGCGATAAGAGAAATGTGCAATTGCGAGGCACAAAGTCACAGGAGCTACTAGTAGCTCCAAGACTTTGTAACGAAGCAAGTGTGTGCGTTTCTCTTATCGTCCTTTGGATAAGTCATAAAGAAGCAATCTGCAAAGCATCTAGCATTTGACTCTACTAGTAGAGCCTTCATGCTAGCTACTTCACATCTTACATCTTTATGACTTACTGGTATGCTTAAGTTTGGTGCATGATGGCAATACAATATTAAAAAAATAAAAAGCGAGATTAAAATAATGTCTAAGGCAGATTTGATAGTAGGAATTCAGTGGGGAGATGAGGGAAAAGGCAAGATAGTTGATTTGATGGCTCAAGATTATGATGTGGTATGTCGCTATCAAGGTGGACACAATGCAGGACATACGATAGTTGTCGGAGATAAAACTCTGGCACTTCATCTGATACCCTCAGGCGTGCTAAATGCTAATGCTATAAATATCATAGGAAATGGCGTAGTTATATCCCCCGAAGCTTTAATAGAAGAGATGCAGCAATTTGGAAGCTTAAAAGGAAGACTTTTTATAAGCGATAAAGCACATATGATACTAAAACATCATATCCTAATCGACCAAGCAAGAGAGAAACTTCGAGGAGCAAAAGCTATCGGCACTACTGGTAGAGGAATAGGACCTGCTTATGGAAGCAAGATAGAAAGAAGTGGCCATAGGATGGGTGAACTTAGAGATACTGAAAAATTAGCTCAAAATTTGATTGATTATTTTACTACATACAGAGCAATATTTGAAGCGATGGGTATAAAAACTCCTGGTTTTGACGAACTTAAAGCTGAGCTTGACATGTATGCTAAAGAGCTTTTGATTTATGTTGAAGACACAACTGCTTTAGTTTGGAAATCACTAGATGAGCAAAAAAAAGTATTGCTTGAGGGTGCTCAAGGAACGCTTTTGGATATCGACCATGGAACTTATCCATTTGTTACAAGTTCATCTACTATAAGTTCGGGTGCATGTATAGGTTTGGGATTAAGTCCAAAAGACATAGGAAATGTAACGGGGATAGTCAAAGCATACTGCACTAGAGTAGGAAATGGACCTTTTCCTACTGAAGATTTTGAAGAAGATGGTAAGAAGCTTGGCAAAAATGGACATGAATTTGGCACAACAACAGGAAGACCTAGAAGATGTGGTTGGTTTGACGCAGTTGCTGTAAAATACGCTAGCCGTATCAATGGTTGTGACCAACTTTCTTTGATGAAATTAGATGTTTTAGATGGATTTGATAAAGTAAAAATTTGTACAGCTTATGAAATTGATGGCAAAAGAGTGGAAACTCTTCCTCAGTCACTTGAGAATTTAAAGCCTATATATGAAGAATTTGATGGCTGGAATGGCTCAAAAGGTGTTGATAAATATGAAGATTTGCCTTCCAATGCTAAAGCTTATGTCAAAAAGATTGAAGAGATAACTGGAACTAAAGTTGGTTTGATTTCTACTGGACCTGATAGAAAAGAAACTATAATATTATAGAATATGTCAAAGATTTTTGGTAAAATTGCCAAAGTAAATAAACAAAAAGTACAAAAAGTCGAAAATGAGCTTTTTGTACTTAAATCAAATGTAAGAGCAATAGAAAAGAAGATAAAAGATATATATACGGATATCGATCAGCTAAATATCCCTGCAAATGGCGAAGCTAGAGTGTTGATGCTTTTTCAAGAACAAAGAAAACTATTGAATAACCAAAAAAGTAGAGATCAAAGAGAGCTAAATGTTAAAAACTTGGAACTTGCTAACAAATACCAAGAGTATAAAAAAGCAAAGATGGAATTTGAGAAGATAAAATATCTTGAAGAGCAAGAAATTATCAAAAAAATTGAAAAATTGAAAAAACAAGAGCAGAAAGATTTGGATGAAATTTCCAATATGCTTTATAAAGGATCAAGAACTTGAAAATATTATATTTGATTTTGATATTGATGAATTTTTCTTACGGAGCTAGTGTGGATTGTACTCAAGTTTTTGAAAGCAGAAAGAGTGAACTCATAAA
>JALUMJ010000214.1:17196-18992 GCA_027040375.1 Campylobacteraceae bacterium | reverse complement strand
ATCCTTACGGAGATAAACCTTATACTCAGATGCAAGGCATTTTGAAGCCATTGGATGCACTGATGGAATATACATTTAAAGGTACAGCTTTGGCACATGACGCAGCACTTGAAGTAGGAAATGACGACCCTTACGCATATGGTAACGGCATACAGACAGTCAATCCTGTGGATGACTATGGTTATAAATGTGATCATGACATCGATGTGGCCATAGACTATTGTGATATGGCACAATGGTATAGCAATAAACAGTTGATTCTTCACCAAAAAGGGCACTGGCTCCCCATGATGGCGGGTAATTTTGCTTCTAGGGCAGCCTACATAAATACCTTGCCTTTTTCTGGATTTACTATGGTTGGTAACTCCTATACAGATAGGGTTATGGAGTCTAATACTACACTGCTGCCTTACTTATATATTTGGGATGAGGTAAAAGATGTAAAAGACTTATATCCTACAAAATCAAACTTTTTAACTGTAAATATGCATTTTCCTGGTGACTTTTGGGATGATGCGGTATGGGATAATGTGATAGCAAACTTTGGCACTTTGGCTAGAGTAGCCAAAAACTTAGGTTATAGAGGGATTATTTATGATGATGAAGCTTATGATGTGCAGAGTCACAAGATGATTAACTACAAACATGGCAATGCATGGTATGATGATGATGCATATAAAAATCCCAACTATACTTTCGCAGAACACTCACAAAAGATTACGACACGCTTCAAGCAGATTATGGAAGCAATGGTGGATGAATATCCTGCCATAGATGTACTTTATTATCATTCTCCTGTGGAGGGACATATAAAAGCCGACAATGGCATCAATGGACATCCTGTGGTAGTAGATGTCGGATTAGAGCGGGAGCATGAATGGACAGGAGCAATGTTTACAGGCTTGAAAAAAGGACTCTCTCATCAAGCAACTCTTCATGATATGGGCGAAGATTATAAGCTTCGTACGCAGGCTCATTTTGATGATGCCTATGCGTGGCGTAAATATACCATTGCTTCTGATATTACCAATGATGCTGTAGATGATACCGAGCACTGGATAGTTCCACCACAAGAGCGTGGCACATGGGCAAAAGAGGTAAATGTAGATTTTATGGTTTCAAATGAACCATTAAATAGTGGATATGCAGAGTTTAATACAACAAATAAAGTTGGACTTTCTGATATAAAAACCACCCTAGAACGCGCATTAGACAAGGGTGATAAATATGTCATCTTTTATTCTGCTTCCTCTTCTGATAATAAAGGTGGGCGTATTCCACTAGATTGGCTTAACGATCCTGCTACGAAAGCAGATGATGGTTCGGCTTATAGTTTAGATTCAGATTGGAAAGTTATGGTGGAAGATGTCTATACCAATAAGGTACTAAAGTAAGTTTGTCTTTATCCTTAGGAGCCCAGAGATTTAAAAACGAAACAACAAGAAAAGACTATGTAGCTACTAGTGTTATCTCTTTTAAAGCTTCACTTGTATCGCAGATTAATGCTTTTTTGGCTTGTTGGTTTAGTCTCACTTCTTGGCATGAGCGTTATGATATACCTATATCTACAAGGAAAAAAATATGGAATTTAAGATAAAAGATAAACAAAATATCTCAAAATGCTGTTTTGTTTGTGGTGTGCAAAACACCATAGGTTTAAAAGCAAGATTTTACGAGAGCATAGATGGTGAATCTATAGCTTTATTTACTCCAAAAAGTGAGCTCCAAAGTTATCCAGGAGTGATGCATGGGGGAATCTCTGCGACTATACTAGATGAGACTATTGGACGAGCTAT
>JALUMJ010000214.1:0-17096 GCA_027040375.1 Campylobacteraceae bacterium | reverse complement strand
TTTACGAGAGCATAGATGGTGAATCTATAGCTTTATTTACTCCAAAAAGTGAGCTCCAAAGTTATCCAGGAGTGATGCATGGGGGAATCTCTGCGACTATACTAGATGAGACTATTGGACGAGCTATCATGAACATGTATGGACAAGACAGTTTTGGTGTGACTATTGAGTTAAATCTAAGATATAAAAAACCAGTTCCTACTGAAGTAGAGTTAAAAGTAGTAGGGCGAATCACAAATGATAAAGGCAGAATTTTTGAGGGAAGCGGAGAGATTTATCTCCCTGATGGAACTGTTGCAGTCAGCGCAAAAGGAAAGTTTATGAAGAGAAGTTTATCTCAGATAACAGACAAGGAATTTGCCCAAGACGAGTGGTTTAAACCTGAGGGAAAAGATTTTGAAACGATAAAGGTATAACATGAACAGCAATTACAACAAACTGACAAAAGAAGAAGAGTATATCATAGAACATAAAGGCACAGAAGCCCCATATAGCGGAACTTATGATGATTTTTATGAAGAGGGAATCTTTACATGTAAGAGATGCGGCACTCCTTTGTATAGCTCGAAAGATAAATTTAACTCAGGATGCGGATGGCCTAGTTTTGATGATGAACTGCCAAATGGCATAAAAAGAAATATAGACAAAGATGGCAGAAGAGTAGAGATAGTTTGTGCAAATTGTGGAGGACATCTTGGACATGTGTTTGAAGGAGAGGGCATCACAGAAAAAAACACTAGGCATTGTGTAAATTCACTTAGTATAAAATTTGAACCAAAAAAACAGGATGAAGTCTCATATGCGTTTTTTGCAGGAGGTTGTTTTTGGGGAGTTGAGTATTTTTTCAATAAAACCAAAGGCGTGATTGAAGCAACATCTGGGTTTATGGGAGGAAAATTAGAAAACCCAACTTATGAAGATATTTGTTATAAAAATACAGGTCATCTTGAAGTCGTACAAGTAAAATATAACAACGCTGAAATAAGTTACAAAGAGCTAGCAAAACTTTTTTTCGAGATACATAATCCAGAACAAAAAAATGGACAAGGCCCAGATATCGGCTCTCAATATCTCTCTGCTATTTTTGTGTCAAATGAAGACGAGAAAAAAATCATAGAAGATTTGATAGCACAGCTAAAATCAAAAGGCTATAAAATCGCAACAAAAATTTTAAATGTTGAAAAATTTTACAAGGCAGAGAGTTATCATCAACACTATTATGAAAAAAATGGCAAAACTCCTTATTGCCATGTATATAAAAAGAGGTTTTAAGCGTTTAACCTTTTTTATAAAACATTTTAGATAAAATGCCACTTATTACATTTAGAAGGAATTTTATGAGTAAAGCAAAAGTATGGAAATTTGGAGACAATATAGACACAGATTTGATAATCGCGGCTAGATATTTGAGCACTTCAGACCCAGTTGAGTTGGCTAAACATGTGATGGAAGATGCTGACCCTGAGTTTTTAAACAAGATTAGCAAAGGAGATGTGATAGTAGCAGGGGAAAATTTTGGATGTGGAAGTAGCCGAGAGCACGCTCCTATCGCGCTAAAAGCTGCTGGTATTAGTGCTATTGTGGCTAAAAGTTTTGCTAGGATTTTTTATAGAAACGCTTTTAATATGGGACTTCCTATCTTTGAACTTCAGCAAATCGATGAGATAAAAGAGGGTGATGAGATAGAGATAGATATGGAAAATGGCGAGATTAACAATGGCGATAAAACTTATAAATTTACCCCAATTCCACCCTTTATGCAAGAGCTTGTTGCAAGTGGTGGTTTGATAAATTTTGCTAAAAAAGAGATGAAATGAAATCGTACGATATAGCAGTTATCAAAGGTGATGGCATCGGACCTGAGATTGTAGATGAAGCCATAAAGGTTTTAGACGCAGTCAGTAAAAAAGAGAATTTTGGGTTAAATTATAAAGAGTTTTTGATGGGAGGCTGTGCTTATGAAGCTGTTGGAACTCCTATACCAGATATTACGATAGAGGGATGCAAAGTAAGTGATGCTGTACTTTTTGGCTCAATTGGCGGATATAAATGGGATAATCTCCCAAGAGAGATGAAGCCAGAGAGCGGACTTTTGAAGTTAAGAAAAGAGTTGGGGCTTTTTGCAAACCTTAGGCCAGTTTCGGTCTTTGATGAACTCATAGAAGCTAGTAGTATGAAAGCTGAAGTCATAAAAGGCGTTGATTTGCTAGTTGTTAGGGAGTTGACTGGTGGTATATATTTTGGAGAGCCGCGAGTTAATGATGGGCAAAGAGCTTACAATACGATGGTCTATACCAGAGATGAGATTATAAGAATCGCAAAAGTTGCCTTTGAATCAGCTATGAAAAGAAGAAAAAAGGTTTGCTCAGTTGATAAGGCAAATGTTCTAGAAGTGAGCCGTTTATGGAGAGCTGTTGTAGAAGAAGTGGCAGTTGATTATCCTGAAGTTGAGCTAACTCACATGTTTGTGGATAATGCATCCATGCAACTAGTACGCGACCCAAAACAATTTGATGTCATCTTGACGGGTAATATATTTGGAGATATCTTAAGCGATGAAGCTAGTATGATGACTGGTTCTATCGGTCTTTTACCTTCTTCTTCCATAGGTGGAATCGTAGGTCTTTACGAGCCTATTCACGGTTCAGCCCCAGATATAGCAGGGCAAGGAATCGCAAATCCACTCGCTACCATACTGAGTGCTTCCATGATGCTTAGATTCTCTTTGGGTGAAACAAAGGCAGCTGATATTATAGACGATACTATCAAAGATGTGCTCCATGACGGATATAGAACTCCAGATTTGGCAAAATATCACGCGAAAGAAGTATGTTCGACTAGCGAAATCGGCTCTATAATCGCGCAAAGAATTTTGAGGGCATAAAGTAATGGTAAAAACACTAACTCTAGCTTCTATATATGAACTTCAAGGCTTGAAAGAGGATGCACTTGACATCTATAAGGATATTTTAAAAAATGATCCGAAAAATAAAGAAGCTAGAGTTGCATTGAAGCGATTGAGCGGTATAAGAAAAAAATACCTCGGTGTTGATGAGCAGATGAAGAAATTTTTTGTAAATATGAAAAAAGATGTAGAGTTTTTAGAATTTGAACGATGGTTGGTAAAACTTTAATGAGTAGGGATAAGATGGAATTAAAAGATATGATTATGTCAACGCTAGCTGAACTTGAAGAAGTTGATGGCATGGAAAAAAAAGTAGAGATTGAAATCAAGGAAGAAGTAAGGCAAGACACAATGCAAGAGCCATCCAATCATCCCGAAATAGAGCAGATTTCGAGTAGCGAAAGACAATTTTATGAAAATACAAGAGAGAGAATTTTGGTTCTTTTTGAAGGTTTTCAATCTCCAAATAATAAAAATATAGAAGCAAAGGTTGATTTGACTCTAAATTTTTTAGAGTATCTTTTGGCTAGTTTGGATGAAAGATTGGAAAATATAAAATAAAAAAGTGATGAACCTAACTAAGACATTACCTCCTCATCTAAAATCACAATTTGTAAAAGTGCAAAAATTTCTAAACAATTATACTAAGCGTGCTTATCTAGTCGGAGGTGGTGTGCGAGATATTTTGATGGGAAAGCCTATCAAGGATTTGGATATTGAAGTTTATGATATAGATGATATTTTGTTTGATAAGATTATGAGAAAACTTGGCGCCATTGGGGTTGGAAAGAGTTTTTTTGTGTATAAATTTGGCGATATTGATATCTCTTTGCCAAGAACTGAACAAAAAGTTGGGATTGGACACAAAGCTTTTGAAGTGAGTATTTGCCAAGATGAAAAAGAGGCTTCAAAAAGACGAGATTTTACTATGAATGCCATGATGCTAAATATTTTTGATTATGAGCTTTTGGATTTTTATGATGGGGCAAAAAGTATAGAGAGAAAAACTATCTCTTTGATTGATGAGATGAGCTTTAAAGAAGACAGCTTGCGAGTGCTAAGAGCTGTGCAATTTAGTGCAAGATTTGGCTTTAAAATTGATAAAAAAACACTTGAGATTATGGATGCTTTATCTTTGAAAGATTTGAGTAAAACGAGGATATTTTGGGAATTTGAGAAGATGTTTTATGCTTTAAGTCTTGACTTTGGATTATTTTACATGTATAAGCTTGATTTGTTTGAAAAGATATTTACATGTGAGGCAAAAAAGACTCTTTTTTTAAAAACAGCACTAGAGTTAAGAAGAGGAGTTAATAGGTTTGAAGAGGATTTGAGAGCTTATTATTTTTTATATATAGTTGCAAATTTGCTTGGATTTGAAATACAAAAAATATTAAAACACATAGAAGCCCCAAGAAATTATATAAGAATTCTAAAAAATCAACCTTTTATTCAAGATAGCGTGAGTGATAAGGAGCTAAAAATCATAGCGATTGATAGACCTATAAAAGAGTGGCTTGGAAACTATAAAAAAGGCATAGAAAAAAGAGCAAAAGAGCTAGGTGTTTGGTATAATGCTTATGATGGCGGTGTAAAAGTCAGTGATGTTATCGAAGATGGCTTTGAAAAACAAGAGATAAAAAAAGAGTTAAGAAGAAGAAAGATTAAATGTATAAATATGTATTAAAAATAAAATGTTCAGATGCAAAAGGTTTGATTTATAAGATTTCAAGTGTTTTGTATAAAAATGATTTAAATATTGAAAAAAATAGTGAATTTGTTGATAATGAAAATAACAAGTTTTTCTTTAGAGCAAGGTTAGACGGCACTATTGACACGCAAAAGATAAAAAATGAACTTCAAGATGAAATGCCAAGGGATGCTAAAATTACACTTGCAAAAAAAGTGAAGAAGCAAGTCATTATACTAGCGACAAAGGAATCGCATTGTTTGGGTGATATATTATTGAAACACGATAGTGGCGAGTTAAATGCAAATATACTTTGTGTTGTGTCAAATCATGATGAATTGCGACCGCTTTGTGAAAAATTTGGTGTGAAGTATCACTTCGTTTCTAGTTCTGATTTGCAAAGAGATGAACATGAGAAAGAGATTTTGAATGTTCTTAATAAATATAAAGTAGATTTTTTGGTTTTAGCAAAATATATGAGAATTTTATCCCAATCTTTTGTTGATAGATATGAGCAAAAAATCATAAATATACACCACTCATTTTTGCCTGCATTCATAGGAGCAAATCCATATAAACAAGCATACAAAAGAGGTGTAAAAATTATAGGGGCAACTGCTCATTTTGTAAACAATAACTTAGATGAAGGCCCTATAATCGCCCAAGATGTTATAGGGGTAAATCACGAACAAAGTTGGAAAGATATGCAAAAAGCTGGTCGAAATGTAGAAAAAACTGTTTTGTCAAATGCCTTAGATTTAGTCTTTGATGATAGAATTTTTGTCCACCAAAATAAAACGATAATTTTCTGATGTTTAATATTGTTTTAGTTCACCCCCAAATACCTCAAAATACAGGTAGCATTGGAAGAATTTGCGTAAATACAGACTCTAAACTTCATATTATAAAACCAACTTGTTTTGAGATAAATGATAAAAGTGTAAAAAGAGCTGGTTTGGATTATTGGGATTTGTTAGATATCACCATTTGGGAAGATTTGGATGAGTTTATGGAGGCAAATGGCGATAAGATAGATAGATTTTTCTTTTCAACTACTAAAAGTAAAAAACCGTATTTTCAAGCTGACTTTAAAGATGGGGATTTTATCTTATTTGGTGGAGAATCCACAGGTTTGCCGATGGAGCTTATGCAAAAAAAGTGGCAAAATGCCGTAACGATTCCTATGGGGAAAAATGGAAGAAGCTTGAATCTCTCAGTAGCAGTTGGCATAGTTTTGTATGATGCTATTAAACAAAATTTTGATACTTTGGAAGCCTTTGAAAAGTTTAAAGTTTAACCCTGACCCCTTTTTGGAGTGATGATGTTTGATGTTGTTTTTGTGGGGGCTGGGGCTAGTTCTTTGATGGCGGCTTCATTTTTGAGAGGTAAAAAAGTTGCTTTGATTGATAGTTCTATTGCAGTGGCTCCAAAGATAAAGATTTCTGGTGGTGGGCGATGCAATTTTACGAATCTACATGTAAGCAGTGACAATTATCTAGGTGATGGTGGATTTGTCAATCAAGTATTTGAGCAATTTGGACAAAAAGAGTTAATAAATTTTTTTGATAAAAATTATCTTAAGTATGAACTTCGAGACAATGGTAAGTATTTTTGTAAAAACAGATCAACTGACATCATAAATATATTTTTAAAAGCAACAAAACATTGTGAATTTTTTTTAAATCAAAAAGTTTTAAAGGTTGAATACAAAGGTGAGTTTGTTATAACGACAGATAAACAAATATTTAAGAGTAAAAAGCTAGTGGTTGCTAGTGGAGGGCTTAGCTTTAACAATCTTGGAGCAAGTGATATAGGGCATAAAATCGCAAAAGATTTTGGACATAGCATCGTGCCTATTGCCCCTGCGTTAGTTGGATTTACCTTGCAAAAGGAGCAGTTTTGGATGAAAAGCCTCAGTGGCGTGTCTTTGAAAATAGCTCTACATGTAGAGGGTAAAAAATTTCAAGATGATTTGCTTTTTACCCACAGAGGCATAAGTGGCCCTAGTGTTTTGTCTGCTTCTTTGTATTGGAAAAAAGGTTTGATTTGGGTTGATTTTTTGCCAGGCGTTGATATCTCAAAACTACTTTGCCAAAAAAGTAAAAAACAGATTAGCTCTGTTTTGGCACTACCTAAAAGATTTATAAAAGAGTATTTAAAATCTGTCGGTTTAGACGATATTAGGGTTGAAAATCTTAGTGCTATTGACAAGCAAAAGCTCGAGAGATTAAATCACTACGAATTTGCGCCTGCTGGAAATCTTGGTTACACAAAAGCTGAAGTTACAAGAGGTGGAGTTTGTACGGACGATATAAATCATTTAACTTTTGAGAGTATAATGCAAAAAGATTTGTACTTTATAGGAGAGGTGTTAGATATGACTGGTGAGCTTGGTGGATATAATTTTCAATGGGCATTTTCAAGCGGTTTTGTGATGGCAAAACAGATGGAGCAGAATTTATGAGATATTTGATTTTAGTTTTTTTAGTTTTTACTTCACTTTTGGCAAAAGATTTTAAAATTGCAACTTATAATGTTCAAAATCTTTTTGATTTAAATGTTGATGGCGGTGAATATAAAGAGTATATCCCAAATACAAAATCCAAATGGAATAAAAAGAATTTTAATATAAAATTAGCCAATATAGCAAAGGTTGTAAAAGAATTAAATGCTGATATAATTGCACTTGAAGAGATTGAAAATCTTAATGTTGCTAGAGAGCTAAACAAAGCTTTGGGTGATAAAAGTTATCCATATATTTATACATTTTTTAAGAAAAATAAACATCGTGTAGATAGTATCGTATTTTCAAGATACCCTGTTGCAAATAAATATTCTGTAAAAGTAAACGGTTATTCAAGAGCCATACATGTGATGAAATTTTATTTAGATGGCAATAAGATAACTCTTATCGTAAATCATTGGCCAGCTTTTAAACATGGCCATAAGGCAAGAGCTGCATATGCCAATAAATTAAAATCAATATTAAATAAAAAAGATGAATTTGTAATCCTAGGAGATTTAAATACTCCTTTAAGAGCGCATAAAGATGGTTGGGGCAAGAGTCTTAGAGATATTTTAAATGTTGGTAATTTTGGCAAACCACTATATGATTTGTGGTATGAAGTTCCTAAAGATTTGAGATATACTCATGTTTACGGAAGAGTTAAGAGTGCGATTGACCATATCATCGTTTCCAAAAATTTATTTGATGATAAGGGCGTAGAGTACAAGCCAAAATCATTTGGTATTTTTAGAGAGAAATATCTTATAGATAAGTATGGCTATCCAAAAAGATGGAAACTTACTAAAAAAAAGGTACATGTTGGTGTTGGTTTTTCTGACCACTTGCCGATATTTGCAGTTTTACAAACAAAACCATATAGTAAAACTAAGCTTAAGACTGTAAGTATAAGTTATCTTAAAAATATGTTTAATGATTTGATGCCGGTGATTTTAAAAAATGTTGAAGCTATAAGAGTTGATAAATATGGAGTAACTATTGCTAGCAATAAAGACAGAATAGATATTTATCTTCCTGATGATAAGTTTGAAAAAGGAAAAAAATACGATATTTTGGTTCAAAATATAGGGCTATATCGTAGAAAGATGGAGATAAAACTCTGCAGAATTATAAAAGAGGTAAAATAATATGTTTGATAATGTAATGATGGGTGCTTTTGTTCTATTTTTGATTTGGGTGATGATAGGATTTTTTAAGCAGATGGAAAGAAGAAAATTAGAAAGAGAAGAAAAGACTAAGAAAGATAACTAAAAGCTGATTTTAGATAAAATATAACCCTTAAAATTATACAATTAAGGTTTATATATGAGCAAACCACTACTTATCGAGATTGGTGTTGAGGAACTTCCTGCTATACCATTTTTAAAAGAATATACAAATATAGAAAAGAAATATCTACAGGCTTTAGAAAAATATTCACTTTTATGTGAATTTGAGTTTTATTATACTCCTCGAAGATTAGTTTTATGGCATAGTGAATTTCCACTAAAACAAGCTGACAAAGAAGAAGAGCTTTTTGGAGCACCTGAGAATATAGCTTTTAAAGATGGTGTCGCTACTCCTGCGGCTTTAGGATTTGCTAAAAAATGTGGTGTTAGTGTTGATGAATTGCAAAGAGCCACAAAAGGCGGAAAAAAAGTTTTATATTATAAAAAAGTTACAAGTGGTGGTGAATCAAAAGAGATTATAGGAAATATTGTTGATGATTTTCTAAAAAGCTTGAGTTTTGGAAAGTCTATGCGATGGGGATATGGACAAGAGAGTTTTATAAGACCTATCCGCTCTATCACTTGTCTTCTTGGTAGTGATATCGTTGAATTTGAATCCTTTGGCGTGAAATCATCAAATTTGGTTTACCCACATAGACATGTGTCTTATAAGCCTTTTTTGGTTGATGAGGCAGGAGATTATTTTAGCAAAGTCAAAGAAAACGGTATTGCATTGTTCCATGAAGATAGGCAAAAAAAGATATTAGAAGATTTTGCGCAAATTGAAAAAGAAAATGGTGTTAAAATCGAGATAGACAAAGAACTTTTGGACGAAGTGGTTGCTATCACAGAGCACCCCAAAGCACTTATTGGCACTTTTGATGAAGAGTTTCTGAGAGTTCCTCCCGAAGTTATCATGACATCCATGAAAGAACATCAAAGATATTTTCCAGTTTTCAAAGACGGTATTTTGACAAATAATTTTATAGTAGTTTCAAACGCTATAAGTGACGATTACTCACTTATAACTAGCGGAAATGAAAAAGTTTTAAGAGCAAGACTTAGTGATGCACTTTTCTTTTATGAAAATGATTTGAAAAATGGTTTGGACTTTTCAGGGCTAAAAGATGTGCTGTTTTTAGATGGTCTTGGTTCAGTGTTTGACAAAGAGATGAGAGAAAAAGATATAGTTGAGTATTTGTTTAAAAAATACGAAGATAAACTTGCAAATGAAAATCCAAACAAAGAAAAGTTACTTGATTTGTTAAATAGATCAGTTCTTTTTTCAAAATCAGATTTGCTTAGTGAGATGGTTTATGAATTTACTGAATTACAGGGTTTGATGGGTTATTATTACGCTAAAGTTGCAAATGAAGATGACTTGGTTTGTATAGCTCTAAAAGAGCAGTATTTGCCAAATAGTGAGGACAGTGAATTGCCTAGTTCGGTTTTTTCATCCATCGTAGCACTTAGCAGTAAGTTAGATTCTATGATTTCACTTTTTAGTATAGGCAAAATTCCAACTGGCACAAAGGACCCATTTGCTCTTAGAAGAGCAGTAAATGGCGTGATTAAAATAGCTTTAAAATATAATCTAGAGTTTGATATAAGTAAAGATTTGCAAAACCTTTCAAAACGATATAAAAGTTTTGATGTATCAAAATTAGAACAATTTTTTATAGAGAGAATTTATCAGTTTTTTGATGTAAATCCATCCGTTGTTAAGGCCGTTTTAAATAGTGGCGAACGAGATATCGTAAAACTTTCTAAAAAGATAGAAGCACTTGATAAAATAGTAAATAGCGAGGGCTTTAAAGAGAGTTTTTCAACTTTTAAAAGAGTTGCAAATATCATAAAAAACTTGAATTTAGAAAACCTAGTGGTTGATGAAGAAATCTTTCAAGCACAAGAAGAAAAAGAGCTTTATAGTGCATTTGAAGATGTTAAAAATCAAAAATTTGAATTATACGAAGAGAAACTAGATGCGCTTTTTGGATTAAAGTCATATATCGATAACTTTTTTGACAATGTTATGGTAAATGCGGATGAGCAAAATATAAAAACTAACAGACAAAATTTGATAGCTTCAATCTATCAAGAATTTAAAGAAATTGCAGATATCAAAGAAATCACTGTTTGATTTTGCCATTATAGGTGCTGGCATCAGTGGTGCAAGCACCGCTTATTTTTTGAAAAAGTATGGCAAAAAAGTTGTGGTTATCGACAAAGGCAAAATAGCATCGGGTGGCAGTGGAGCCGCAGGTGCTTTTTTGTCTCCTAAGATTTGTTCAAACTCTTTATACACCTCTTTTGTAAATGATGCTTTTGCTTATTCGATTGATTTCTACAAAGAAAATTTTCCTCAATTTTTAAACCAATCAGGCATATTGCGACTTTTAAAAAGTAAAGATGAGATAGAAAAATGCAAACGATATGAAAAAAATTTACCAACCAGTTTTAAATATTTGCAAGCAAATGAGATAAAAGACATAGAAAAAGTTGCTTGCGAATTTGGTGGATATTTCTTTGACGATGGAGCTACTGTCGATAGTATTGGTGTCATCAAAAGTATGCTTTGCGATATAGATGTGATTGAAGGTTTACATGTAGAGAACCTTGAACTAAAAGACGGCTACTACAATATCGCCGATATCAAGGCAAAAGGTATTGTGATTTGCGTAGGAAAGAGTGATGATTTTGATGAGATTTCTTATATAAAGCTAAAAAATATCTATGGGCATAGATTGGATATGAAAACATCTTCACATATACCTTTCCATCTTCATAAATCGTGCTCTATTGGTGCCAGTGATAAAGGGATTGTGCATATCGGTGCCACTCATATACCAAGTTATAGTTATGATAGTCATAAAGATTTTACTTATAAAATAGATGAGATGATTGAGCTTGCAAAAAGTTATGTAGATTTTGAGGATTTTGAGGTGAAAAATATACATTTTGGTGCAAGAAACTCGACTCTGGATTTTTTTCCTGCCCTTGGCGCTGTAATAGATGCGAAAGAGACACTCCGCAAATACCCATACATACAAAAAGGCACAAAAGTACCAAAAGATAAGTATATACACCGTAAAAATATGTATATTCATAGTGGTTTAGGTGCTAGAGGATTTGTTTGGGCACCAAAAACGGCTGAGATTTTGGCACGCAATATCTGTGAAAATATACCAGTAGATAAAAAATTAGATACCCAAAGACTGTTTTTAAAATATGCTAAAAGTAGTTTTATCTATGGTTAGGTACTTTTTGAGTATAATTATAAAAAAGTAAAAGAAGGATAATTATGAAGTATTTTGTATTGGCTGTTTTGGCAGCGATTGGACTAAATGCCACTGTATATTATGCAAAAGTTGAACCAGTGCAGAAGTATAGTATCAAATCTGCAGCTAGCGGGAAAATCATAAGTTCGATTGAAAATATGGAAGGAAGAGACTCAAAAGGGGAGGTTTTAATCCATATAGATGATTTTTTAAATAAACAAGATTTGATAAATTCAAAAGAAAAGTTAAGCACCTTAAAAGAGATGATTAAGATAACGAAAAAAAATCTACAAAATGCTAAAAAAATAGCTGATATTCGAGAAAAAAATTATAATAAAATCAAAAATCTAAAAACAAAATCTAGGGTAGAAAAAGATAATGAGCTGATAAATAGTGTAAATACTCAAAATCAAGTTTTGACACTTTTGAGTAATTTGGAAAATTTAAAAAGTCAATTAAACGACCAAAATTATAAAATTGCAACTTTGAAGGATTTGATTAATAAAAAAAGTATTGTAATTCCAAAAGGTTATTTGATTTATAAGCTATACCTAAAAAAAGGTGATTTTGCTGGAGTCGGCACTCCACTTGTTGATGCGTATGATACCTCACATGCAAAGCTTACTATCTTTGTGTCAAAAGAAGATTATAATTTAGCAAAAGATGGTGTGATTTATATAGATGGAAAAGAGACAAAATATAAGGTAGATAAGTTATGGAGTACCGCAGATTCTCAAAATATCTCTTCTTATAAGGCAGAAATCATCATCCCTGCTCCACAAATTTTTTCAAAATTAGTTAAAGTCGAGTTTAAAGCTAAGTGATGAAAACAACTACTTGCCCACTTGATTGTTTTGATAGTTGTTGTGTTGTTTTGGGCGATGATGGAAAACTAAAAGGGGATAAAAATCACCCTATCACAAAAGGTTTTCTTTGCCATCATCTAAATAATTATCATAAATTTGAAAGAATAAAAAAACCAAGACTTGATGGTAAAGAAGTTAGTATGGAAGCTGCTATTGATGCCTTGGTCAAAAAATTAAAAAAGAGCGAGCCATCAAAAGTTTTGTATTTTAAAGGCAGCGGAAATCTTGGTGTTATGCAAAGTTCCACAAGAATGTTTTTTGAAAAATATGGTGCATCTTTAACCAAAGGTGGATTATGCGAAGAAGCAGGGATATTTGGTATAGAAGAGGGCAGAGGTGCTGCATTGCCACTTTCTCCAAATATAGTAAAAAACAGCGATGTGGTTATAATCTGGGGCAGAAATAATAGTATCACAAACTCTCACATGTTGCCAGCTTTAAAAGGGAAAAAGCTCATAGTTATAGACCCACGGATTACCGATATAGCCCAGAGGGCAGACATACATGTACAGATAAAACCAAGATGTGATTTGTACTTGGCTATGCTCTTAAGTAGAATTGCATATATGGAACAGATGGAAGATGTGGATTTTATAGAAAAAAGATGTGAAAATTTTGATTATTTTATGGATGAAATAAATGGAACCCCTATGGTTAAGCTCATAGAAAAAAGTGGCGTTGAGCTTGGTATGGTTGGTGATATACTCTCCATGATTAAGGGTAAAAAAGTTTCTATTTTGGTGGGAATTGGAGTACAAAAATACAGCTTTGGACACTCGGTTCTTCGAGCCATAGATTCATTTGCTGCACTTCTTGGTCTCTTTGAAAAAGAGGGCTGTGGTGTTGGATTTATCGATGATAGTTCATTTGGTTTTGGCAAACCTTTTAAAGCTAAAAGAGAAAAAACCCAGATAATGCCTATCGTAGATTTTGGT
Organism: Campylobacteraceae bacterium; assembly: GCA_027040375.1. Taxonomy (GTDB): domain Bacteria; phylum Campylobacterota; class Campylobacteria; order Campylobacterales; family Sulfurospirillaceae; genus JAADIZ01. Next base: position 3,690 of record JALUMJ010000214.1, on the reverse strand, counting down.
AAATTTGATATTTGTTTTATCCAAGGCTCAAATCCTATGACGCAACTTCCTTGTACACCAAAAGTAAAAGAAGGCATCGAAAAATCAAGATTTGTAGTATATTTTGGATTGCATGAAAACGAAACTTCAAAGATGGCTGATTTGATAATCCCAGCCAAAACTTTTTTGGAAAAAGAGGATTTAAAACTTTCGTATGGACATGAATATGTAGGTTTTATGCCAAAGCTTATAGATTCGAGTATCGGTATCAGCGAATATTCACTGTGTTCGATTTTATCCAAGAGATTTGGTTATGAGGATTTAAAAAGCGAAAAAGAGTATATAAAAGATGTGATATCAGATAATACCACACAAAAAGATGGATTGCTAGTATCAAAACATTCGGTTGATGTCCCATATAAAGAAAAATTTTATACTGATGATGGAAAATTTCAGTTTTTTGATGAATTTGATGATGATTTTGATGAGCAAGAGGAGGGATTTTATCTTCTTGCAGTAAAGCAAAACAAATCTTTAAATTCACAATTTGTCACAGATGATTTTTTAAGAGTTCCAAAAACCCTTGGATTAAAAAATGGAGATTTTTTGAAAGTTAAAAATGATAAATATGAATGTGAGTATGAAGTGAGAGTTGATGAATCTCTAAGAGATGACTGTTTGTCACTGTATAGTGGTGGTAAAAATTGCAATGTATTGACACCTTTTAGAGTGAGTGATGAGGGCTGGGGTGCTATATATCAAGAAGAAAAGGTTAAAATAGAAAATGACTGATGACGATATATTACTTGAAGATACTTTGTTGCTTGTGGAACAAAATTTTTATTTTCTAAATATGGGTGAATTTCTTGGAATGTTGTCAAAGACAGAAGATTTGACGGACAGAAGTATGTTTGTTGTTAAGAAATTTGATGATGAAAATGCTTATTATTTCAATGCCGATATAACTTATGGACTTTTAAAAAATGCAAGAAAATATGAAAAAGATGAACTCTCACTGTTTGAGTATTTTGTCGAATTTAACGCCTTTAGAGGTATTTGTATGGCGATGGTTGAGGCTTTAAGGCTTGATGGAAATTTTAAAAATTATATAGAAAATAAATTTACCAACCAATATGAAGATTTCTATGATATTTTATCTTTTGTTAGAAATGTTCTCTCACACAACACACACGCAGAAATCAGACTAAACGAAAAAGACTTCGCAGGTACGCTTAAGCGAATCAGAAGAATGAGAAGAGATGAAAATTTAAGTTTAAATTTCCAATATAGCCAATCTATGCCTGAAATATCACCACCAAATAGCAAATATGGTGTAAATATTTCCATAGATTTTCTATCTCTAAAAATTGGTGATGAATTTTTGCAAATCGTTAGTTTGTGGGATCTTTTTATGCTTAGCGAGTTATGTTTTAATCTAGTTTTGTCTTTTAGAAATTTGGAACAATCAAAATAGAATTGAGCCAGTAATCTGGCTCAAAAATTATATATTAAACTGCTTCTTCGTTCGTTTCTCCAGTTCTGATTCTTACGCTTTTTTCTACTGAGAAAACAAAGATTTTTCCATCTCCGATTTTTCCTGTTTTTGCATTTTTAGAGATAGCTTCTATAACTGCATCAACCATGCTTTCTTTTACAACGATTTCTATCTTGATTTTTGGTAAAAAATCCACTACATATTCAGCGCCTCTATATAGCTCTGAATGTCCTTGTTGTCTTCCGTAGCCTTTGACTTCTGATACAGTCATTCCTGTGATTTCAAGCTCCGTCAAAGCATCTTTCACATCTTCTAATTTAAAAGGTTTTATTATGGTTTCTATTTTTTTCATTTTATTTCTCCTCTGCCCATAAAGAGCATTTTTATTTTTTATCTACCTCATAAAGCTTTATGGGCAGATTCCTCTCACTAAAGCTTCACCTTAGGTGAGAGTGCCTACATTTTCACTTTTTCATTAAAGCTTATTTCTATAAATTTAACGCTCGTTCGCCGTGTATTGTTTCATCAAGGCCTGTGATTTCTGTCTCTTCGTCAACTCTTCCACCACCTGTAATGATTGATGCTACAAAGTAAACGATAACTGTACCTATTAGTGTGTATATAGCGACAACAGCGGCTGATTCTACTTGAACTAGGATTTGACCCATTCTGTCACCAGTAGCTTTTAGCGGTCCATCCCATAACAAATCTTTATCATTAAGAGCAAAGATACCAGTTGCGATTGCACCCCATAATCCAACTAAAAAGTGAATTCCAAATGCATCCAAACTATCATCATATCCAAATTTTTTCTTCAGTGTAGCGACACCAAAATGTCCTACGAATGACCCTATAACTCCTATAATCATAGCACCGCCAACGCCTACAAAACCAGCAGCTGGTGTAATAGCCACCAAACCAGCAACAACGCCTGATGCAGCTCCTAAAAGTGTAGGTTTTCTGTAGATTACCCATTCTATGATTATCCAAGTTACAGCCGCAGCCGCAGTAGCTATAGTAGTTGTAAGTGCTGCAAGTCCAGCGATAGCATTTGCACCAAATGCACTTCCTGCATTGAATCCATACCAGCCAAACCATAAAAGAGCTGCACCTAAAGCAGTCAGCATAACGCTCATAGGTTTCATAGCAATCTTAGGATAACCTTTTCTCTTGCCAACCATATAAGCTAAAACAAGACCTGCTAAACCACCATTCATATGAACTACAGTTCCACCAGCGAAATCAAGTGCGCCTATTTGCATAAGGTATCCACCACCCCATACCATGTGAGTGACAGGTGCATATACAACAACAACCCAAATAGCTGCAAAAATCAACCAAGTTGAATATTTCATTCTTTCTATGACAGACCCACTAGCAATCGCAACAGTAATAGCTGCAAATGTTGCTTGAAAGAAGATAAATACATATGTTGGGTAAGTTCCACTTAAATCGCTCCATTTGATTCCATCAAGAAAAACATTTGAAAATCCACCCATTATATTGTTCATACTGCCAGTTGCTGTGCCAAACGCAATAGAGTAACCTGCTATTACCCATACCAATATAGCAACTACAAAAGCGCCAAAAACCATAGCGTATGTGTTTAATATGTTTTTAGTCCTTGTCATTCCACCATAAAATAGCGCAAGACCTGCTGGTGTCATTAGCAATACTAAAGCAGATGACATCATCATCCACGCCGTATCGCCAGTATCTAACTTGTCCCCTGCTAGTGCTAAAGATGGCAAAAGCATTAAAATCGGTAATAACCATTTTTTCATTTTATCTCCTAATTTTTTGATTAACACAATTCTAACAGAATATTGGGTAAAATTTATCTTGTAAGTGATTAAAAAATAAGCAATCAAAAAGTTTAGGTTAATATGTTATAATTATAGTATATAATCAGAATGGATATAAAGTGAAAATAGAAGAATTAATCAATCAAAAAGTTTTAGTGTTAGATGGTGCCATGGGTACGCAGATACAAAACTCTACTGTCCCTAGTGAGGCTTGGAGTGGTGAGCTAGAGGGTTGTAACGAGCTTTTAAACTCTACATGTAAAGAAATTATCATCAATATTCACGATGGATTTTTAAAGGCTGGGGCTGATATAATCAAAACAAATACTTTTGGGGCATTGCCTTGGGTTTTAGATGATTATGGCATAAGTTCGCGAACGCTTGAGCTAGCAAAAGATGGTGCTAGAATAG
>JALUMJ010000213.1 GCA_027040375.1 Campylobacteraceae bacterium | reverse complement strand
ACAGATTGAGTGATAACATTTCCTACTTCTTCTTTAGCTATAGTGATAAGTGGAATTTCATATATATTCCACTTTTTTCTATCTTCATCAGTAGGCGTAACTAGATTTGGTTCAACTACTATGTTGCCACCTTCTTTTACACCACTTTTAAATTGATCATAACTAACTTGTGCAGTTGCTATCATAAATTCTATTTCACCTTCGTTTGCATAGGGATATAAAATTTCTGTATCATCAAGTAAAATATCAACTTTTGTAGGTCCACCTCTTACTTGAGATGTATAAGTTGCAGATTTTACACCATATCCACCAGCTTTTATCTTTGCTTCTGCCAAAATTTCACCTGCTAGGATAACACCTTGACCACCAACACCAACAAATCTTAATTGTCTTCTCATTTAGGCTCTCCTTACAGTTTTACTTTTGTTTTATTTTGTGCCGCTTCTATAACTTTGCTATAAGCTTCACAATACTCTAATGCTTCTTCATCTTTTTTCAATATTCCAGTTGGAAATTTTCCAGCTCTCTCTTCTTCGCTCATCGCATCAAATTTCTTCTTAGGAGCTATCCTGCCTTCTATCCAATTTAATGTTTGAATTGCTTCGCCCATTTTATTTTTTCTACCAAGATTTATGTGGCAGTTTGAAAAAATATCAAAGAAAGAGTAGCCTTTATGTTTAAAGCCCTCAACTAAAACTTTTTCTATCTTTTTTGGATCCAATACAGATTCTCGCGCCACAAAAGATGCACCAGCAGCATCTGCTAGTTTTGCAGCATCAAAAGTTGGGTCGATATTTCCATATTGTGCAGTAACTGTCCACATACCTTTTGGAGTGGTAGGGCTTGTTTGTGAATTTGTTAAACCATAGATAAAGTTATTTATAACCACATGATTTAAATCAATATTTCTTCTACAACCATGAATAGTGTGATTTCCACCAATTGCAAGACCATCACCATCACCAGTTACGACGATTACATGTTTTTCAGGATTTGCCATCTTAATACCAGTAGCGTAAGCAATCGCACGACCATGAGTAGTGTGAACTGTGTTACAATCTATATACGAACTAGTTCTTCCGCTACAACCGATACCTGCAACTACACACACATCATTCATATCCCATCCCATTTTATCAATAGCACGGATTATTGATTTTAAAATAACTCCATCTCCACAACCCCAGCACCAGAGTGTTGGTAGTTTGTCTGTTCTTAAGTATTTTTCATAATTAAAAGCCATATTACATCATCTCCTTAACTTTTGCTACCATTTCTACAGGTGCGATAGGACGACCGTTTGCTTTGTGAAGTGTTGCAAAATTATCTCTTCCCATAACTCTTTGAATCTCTTCAAGGTATTGACCCATATTTAGCTCTGTAACCATAATTTTGTCAAATTTTTGACCAATCTCTTTTAACTTTTCTACAGGACTTGGCCAGATAGTAGTTGGTCTAAAAAGACCAGCTTTTATACCGTCTTTTCTTAGTTTAACAACCGCTTCTTTTGCACCTCTGCTTATACTTCCGTATGCTATTATGCAAACTTCAGCGTCATCAAGCATAAATTCTTCATATTCTAGCAAATCATCTGCATGATTGATTTTACCCATAAGTCTTTCTATGTTGTATTCACACATCTTTCCATCTTCAGTAGGAAATCCAGTTGGACCATGGTGAAGACCAGTGATGTGATAATGATATCCCTTAAAGAAAGGATTTAAAACTGCTGGAGTATTTGGCGCTGCATCATAAGGCTTATAATCTTTTGGATCGCCAGTAAATTCTTTTCTATTTACAATCGTTAAGTCTTCCACCTCTGGAATAATTGCTTTTCCAACCATATGACCTAGTGTTTCATCTAATAGTACAAAAACAGGTGTCATATACTCTTCGGCTAGATTAAAAGCTCTTACGGTTTCAGTATAACACTCTTCTAAGCTACCAGGACAAAGAGTAATAGAGGCAAAATCACCATGACTAGGGTGTTTTGCTTGACCGATATCTGCTTGGCTTACTCTTGTAGGAAGACCAGTACTAGGACCACCTCTCATAACATTTACTATAACAAGCGGAACTTCGGTTATAAATGAAAAGCCAATTTGTTCAGATTTAAGTGAAATTCCAGGACCGCTAGTTGCTGTCATAGATTTTACACCACTCATCGAAGCACCAAGTGCTACGCTTATTCCCGCTATCTCATCTTCCATTTGTATAAAATGTCCACCAACTCTTGGTAGTAAAACACTAGTTTCATGTGCAATTTCGCTAGAAGGTGTGAGCGGATAACCTCCGAAAAACTTACAACCGCATTCGATTGCAGCTTTTGCTACAAGTCCATTACCATTTGAGATTACTTCTCTTGCCATTTATTCTCCTTATGCACTTAATTTTCTATAATGATTATTTTTAACTGCTTCGGCTCTTTGTTTTGCCTCATCAGTTATCCTTGAAAATTTAAATTCTCCGCGATCAGCTACATATATAGCAAAATCTGGACAATGTAATTCACAATCTCTACATCCTATGCAAGCATCTGGAACTTCAACTTCTATCATCGAGCCAAGTACAGAGTTTGGTGCTTGAACCATTGCTAATACACCTGCTGGACACAAACTAACGCAAACATCACAAGCTTTACATCTTTTTGTATCTACCCATACAGGGGTATTTTTTGGAGCTGTCATACTACTCATATCTTATTCTCCTTTAAAATTTACATTTCGTTTTTTAAGTATATACTTTACTAAAGCATTACTTAAAATTTGTTTATTTACTCAATACTTCTTTTACTTTGTGACCTATCTCAGCTGGAGATTTTACAACTGCAACTCCTGCTGCTTCTAATGCTGCCATCTTTTCAGCTGCTGTTCCAGCACTTCCACTGATGATTGCACCTGCGTGACCCATTCTTTTACCTTTTGGTGCAGTTTGACCTGCTATAAAGGCAACAACAGGTTTTGTTATATTTTCTTTTATGTATTTAGCTGCTTGGATTTCTAAATCACCGCCAATTTCACCAATCATCACTATCGCTTCAGTTTCGCTATCATTTTCAAACATTTGCAAAAGTTGTATGTAAGATAAACCGATGATTGGGTCACCACCAATTCCTATAGCTGTTGATATACCATATCCAACATTGCATACTTGATTTGCACCTTCATATGTAAGTGTTCCTGATTTTGAGATAAGACCAACATTACCTTTTTTAAATACCATTCCTGGCATGATACCAATCTTGCATTCTTCAGCCGTGATAATACCAGGACAATTTGGTCCAAGTGTTTTCATATTATTTTTAACTGCGTATGCTTTTGCCATCATCATGTCTTTTACAGGAGCACCTTCAGTTATGATAACCGCTAGCTCTATTCCTGCGTCAGCTGCTTCCATAACTGCGTCTCCAACAAAAGCAGGCGGAACAAATATTATGCTCACAGTTGCACCAGTTGCTACTATCGCTTCACTTACAGTATTGAAAACTGGAAGTCCAAGATGTGTTTGACCACCCTTATTTGGAGTCACACCACCTACTATCTTTGTGCCATATGCGATGCATTGTTCTGAATGGAAAGTACCTTCTTTACCAGTAAAGCCTTGAACTATAACTTTTGTATCTTTATTTACTAATATACTCATCTTACTCTCCCTTTGCCGCTGCGACTGCTTTTTTAGCACCATCGCCTAAATCTGTTGCTGCTATTACATTGCCTATATTTGCATTTTTTAGTATCTCTGCTGCTTCTGGTGCATTTGTGCCATCTAGCCTTACGATTACTGGAACACTTACATTTACTAATTTTGTAGCTTCTAATATACCATTTGCGATTCTATCGCATCTTACGATTCCACCAAAAATATTAACAAAAATTGATTTTACATTTGGATCTCTTAAGATTATCTCAAAGCCTTTTGCAACAGTTTCGGCACTTGCAGCTCCTCCAACATCCAAGAAGTTAGCTGGAGTTCCACCAACATAGTTGATAGTATCCATCGTACCCATAGCAAGACCAGCTCCATTTACCATACAGCCTACATTTCCATCAAGTTTTACATAGCTAAGACCATATTTTCCAGCTTCCATCTCAGCTGGGTCTTCTTCACTTATGTCTCTCATAGCTTCGATATCAGGATGGCGTCCTAGTGCACTGTCGTCAAATCCCATTTTTCCATCAATTGCTATAAAATCTCCAGCACCTGTTTTTACAAGTGGATTTATTTCTATTAAGCTTGCATCATTGTCCATATAAACTTTATAAAGTGCTGCTGCAAATTTGATAAATTTACCAATTTGTTCTTTTGGCAAACCTAAACCAAAAGCTAGTTTTCTACCATGAAAGCCTTGAAATCCGATAGATGGATCAACTGCTACTTTTACAATCTTTTCTGGAGTTTCATTTGCAACTTTTTCTATCTCCATTCCACCCTCAGTAGAAGCCATTATAACAGGCATCTCTTTGGCTCTGTCTAGGACAACACCAAGATAGAGTTCATCAGCGATATCAGCACCCTCTTCTATGTAGATTTTTTGTACAAGTTTTCCCTCAGGTCCTGTTTGGTGAGTAACTAATGTCATACCAAGTATTTCAGTAGCAAATTGCTTCACTTCATCTATGCTTTTAGCAAGCTTTACTCCTCCTCCTAATCCTCTTCCTCCTGCATGTATTTGAGCTTTTACCACCCAAATATTTCCGCCAAGTTCTTTAGCATTTGCAACTGCTTCGTCAACACTAAATGCTACTTTGCCCTTAGGAACAGGTACATTGTATTTTGCAAAAATTTGTTTTGCTTGATATTCATGAATATTCACATAGTCTCCTTGTTAAATTGATAAATCAATAAACACTCTTATGCCTATTGATTTGTCAATTATATTTTAAATCGTGTAACTGTATTGTAAACTTTATATATATTACGATAAAAAATAATTTTATAAAATAATTTTATAAAACTTTAAGTTGTTGTGAGCGATTTTAATCGCTCACAGACAAGATATTTAGTCAGCTATTTCGTACTTAGCACGACCTATTTTATATAAATCATCTCCATAAGTGTCATTTACAACAGTCAATGGAAAATCAACTACCTCAAGTCTTCTTATAGCTTCAGGACCAAGTTCTGGATACGCTATAACTTCTGCACTCTTTATTTGACGAGCCAAAAGTGCTCCCGCACCGCCAGTAGCTCCAAAATATATAGCTTTTGATTTAACACAAGCATCTATAACTTCTTGATTTCTTTTGCCTTTTCCAATCATACCTTTTTGCCCCATTTCGTTTATGAGTCTTGGAGAGTATGAATCCATCCTATAGCTTGTAGTCGGTCCCGCACTTCCGATTGGATCGCCTGGTTTTGGTGGAGTTGGTCCAACAAAGTATATAACTGAACCTTTAACATCAAAAGGAAGTTCTTTCCCTTCGTCCATCAAATCAATCAATTTTTTATGTGCAGCATCTCTTGCTGTGTATATAATTCCACTTAGATATACGATATCGCCTACTTTTAATTGTACTACATCCTCGTCACTCAAAGGTGCTGTTAAATGATATGTTTTACTCATCTTATCCTCCTTAAAGTTTAAAAGATGTGTGTCTGCTACTGTGACATTGCACATTGACACTAACAGGTAATGAAGCTATATGGCAAGGGTTTGCTTCGATATGAACTCCCAAAACTGTTTCTCTTCCACCCATGCCCATGGCACCAATTCCAAGATTATTTAGTTTTGTCATAAGTTCGCCTTCCATGTCATTTAGGACGGCATCTTCATTTGTGGTGCCAACTGTTCTAAAAAGTGCATGTTTACTTGAAATAGCAGCATTTTCAAATGTTCCACCAATTCCAACTCCTACTATGATAGGAGGGCAAGGATTCGGTCCCGCATTTGAAACAACCTCTTTTACAAAGCTTACTATTCCATCTCGTCCAGCAGCTGGTGGCAATACAGTGGCACGACTTACATTTTCACTTCCACCACCTTTTGCAGCATATTCTATCTCAAGTCCGTCACCTGCGACTAAGTCAAAATGAATAATAGCAGGAAGATTGTATCCGACTTTATCTTTTAGATTTTCTCTAGTGTTCCAAACACAAGTTGAAGCTCTAAAATATCCTTCTTCATATCCTTTTTCTGTACCTTCGTTAATAGCATCCTTAAGAGTGCCACCAACAACTTTAAGATCTTCACCAACCTTAACAAAGAAGACTGCCAAACCTGTATCTTGGCATAGTGGTCTAGCTTCGTTTGCCGCAATATCTGCATTTTCTAAAAGTTGTTTAAGAACCTCTTTGCATACAGGACTCTCTTCCTCGTCGTAAGCTTTATTAAGAGCTGCGAGTGCATCTTTGGATAAGTTTGTTCCGCTATATATTATATGATCTTTAACGGCTTTTACTATATCCTCATACTTAATTTCTCTCATATTTTTCCTCCCCGAAAAATTTATTGTCATACAGTACCTCGATTGCTTTTTGAACTGAAGATATGCTGTGTTCAAATTGTTTTTTTTCACAAGCATCTAGTGAAACAGTGAGAATTTTCTCTGCTCCATTTGCTCCAAGCATAACAGGTACACCTCCTACTACATTATTATGTTTATATTCACCTTCAAGTAGCGTGGCACATGAGTATATATTTTTTGAATCTCTTAAAATTGCATCTACCATAATTGCTGTTGCTTTGCCAGGTGCTAGATAAGCTGAAGTTCCAAGATATTTTACAATTTCAGCTCCACCATGTTTTGTTTTTTCCACTATTTCATCAATCTCGGCATCATTTAATAAATCATGCAAAGGAACACCTGCCACTGTTGAAAATCTAGGAAGGGCCACCATATCATTGCCATGCCCACCTATAACAGTTGAGCGTATTTGACCTGCTCCAAATCCTAATTTCTCTTGTATGAAGTGTGTCATCCTTGCACTATCTAAGATACCAGCCATCCCTAAAACTCTATTTTTAGGAAAACCAGACTCTTTTAAGGCTACATAAGTCATGGTGTCTAGTGGATTAGAAACAATAATCAAGATAGATTCAGGTGCAACAACTTTTACTTGTCCTACAACCTCTCGCATAATTTCAGCGTTTTTTAGCAATAAATCTTCTCTACTCATTCCCTCTTTTCTAGGAAATCCTGCTGTAATAACAACTATCTTGCTATCTCTTACATCCTCGTAGCTATCAGCTACTGTAACACATGTGTGTGACCTCATGGCTGCTGCCGCTTGGTTCATATCAAGTGCTTTTCCTTTAGCTCTGTCGATGTCTCTGTCCACTAAAACAACTGAATGGGCCATTCCATGCATGGCGATAGAATACGCTACTATGCCGCCTACATTTCCGCCAGCTCCTACAATCGATACTTTACTTTTTGCACTCATTTTATATACTCCATAATTTTTGCTTTCCCCTACACCTATATTATATAGAATTTATAATTTTATTTAATGTCGAACTTGGTCTCATAGCTTTACTAGCAAGCTTATCGTCTGGTTTATAGTATCCTCCGATGTCTTGCTCTTTTCCTTCTACGCTAAGTAATTCTTCTACTATTTTTTCTTCGTTTTCACTCAATGCTTTGGCTATCGGAGAAAATTTTTCTGCTAAGTCTGAAACATCTGAATTTGCCAATGCTTCTGCCCAATACATGGCTAGATAAAAATGACTTGCTTTATTGTCAGGTTCACCGACTTTTCTGCTAGGAGATTTATCATGCTCTAGATAATCTGCATTTGCCTTGTCTAGTGCCTTAACTAGTGCATCTAACTCTTTTGAGTTGTGTTTTTGGCTTATGTATCTAAGTGACTCAGCAAGTGCTAAAATCTCTCCTAGACTATCCCATCTAAGATGACCCTCTTTTAAAAATTGATCTACATGTTTTGGAGCAGACCCACCAGCCCCTGTTTCAAAAAGTCCACCACCAGCAAGCAATGGAACTATAGAGAGCATTTTTGCACTAGTTCCAAGCTCAAGTATAGGAAACAGGTCAGTTAAATAATCCCTTATAATATTTCCTGTGGCACTGATTGTATTTAATCCAAGCCTAACTCTTTTTAGTGAAAATCTCATAGCAAGTTCAGGTGCCATTATATGATATTCTATAGGCTCTTTTTCTAGATATTGAGGAAGGTACTCAAATACTTTTTCCATTATATTTGCGTCATGCGCACGATTTGAATCTAACCAAAATACGACTGGTTCACCAGTTAGCTTTCCTCGCTCATGAGCTAATCTCACCCAATCTTTTATAGGAATATCTTTTGCCCTACTCATCCTCCATATATCTCCTTTTTCAACATCAAAACTCATAAGAACCATACCATCGCTATCTTTTACTTCAAGATTTCCATCTTCTTCTATTATAAAAGTAGTTGGATGAGAACCATACTCTTCAGCTTTTTGTGCCATAAGACCCACATTTGATACACTACCCATAGTAGTTACATCAAATTGACCATTTTTAACACAATCTTTCATGGTTTCTTTATAAAGTGTTGCATAACATCTATCGGGGATGACTGCTACACACTCTTGGAGATTTCCATCTTTATTCCACATCTGTCCACCATCTCGTACAACAACCGGCATAGAAGCATCTATGATGATGTCATTTGATGCGTGTAGATTTGTGATGCCATTGTCACTATCAACCATAGCAATGTTTGGTCTGGTTTCATACTGTTTTGTGATTGCATACTCTATCTCTGCTCTTTTATCTGCCGGTAAAGAGTCTAATTTTTTATACAAATCTCCAAGTCCTAGATTTGGATTAACTCCAATTTGGGCAAATTCAGGTGCATATTTTTTAAATACATCATTAAAAAATACTTCAACAGCATGACCGAACATAACAGGATCGCTTACTTTCATCATAGTAGCTTTTAGATGTAGTGACCACAAAAGTCCCTCTTCTTTCGCATCATTTATAGTTTTTGCTAGAAATTTACTCAAAGCCGAAACTGACATAAATGCGCCATCAAGTATCTCACGGTCTAGTGCATCAATCTCTTTTAAAACTTTTCCATTTAATTCAATAGTGACTTTACCATCGCCATTTTTTATAATAGATTGCTCATTACCATAAAAATCGCCTTCATCCATGTGTGCTACATAAGTTTTGACATCTTTAGAGATGGCTCTTAGTCTGTGAGGATGTTTTTTTGCGTAATTTTTAACTGCAAGTGCTGCTCTTCTGTCTGAATTTCCCTCACGAAGAACAGGGTTTACCGCACTTCCTAAACAATGTGCATATTTGAGTTGCAATTCTTTTTCTTCTTCGTTTGACGGATTTTCAGGATAGTCAGGTAAATCATATCCCTTGTCTTGAAGCTCAGCTATACAAGCTTTTAGCTGAGGAATAGAAGCGGATATATTTGGAAGTTTGATTATGTTGCCCTCTGGCTCATGCACAACTTCACCCAAATAAGCTAACTCATCGCTCATTTTTTGTTCATCTTTTAAAATATCACTAAATGTTGCAATTACTCTTGATGAGAGTGAAATATCTCTGTTTTCTATATCTACACTTGCATATTTTGAAAATGCTTTCACTATTGGAAGAAGTGAATATGTAGCGAGTGCTGGAGCCTCATCTACCTTTGTGTATATGATTGTTGGATTAGCCTGACTCATTTTGTCTCCTTAATTTAATAATATATTCAAAATATAAATAATTACACTTTGGATATATTATCACTTTACTATATAAGAAATATTATAAAAAACTAATTAATTGAAAAATATTATAAAACAATAATGAACACTACTTTCTTAATTTACTTATATTCTTTCTGTGCTCAGAGTATGTCTTGGAAAAACTATGCACACCTTTTTTATTTTTCACAAAATAAAGATATTTACTTTTTTTTGGAAAAATTGCTGCTACAATAGCTTCTTTGCTGACATTACACACAGGAGCATCTGGCAAACCAAAGAACTTATAAGTATTATACTTTGTTTTGTCTTTTTTTATCCTTTTGGATGTTATTCTTGTGTGTGAATACAAACCATAGTTCAATGCACCGTCCATTTGTAATTTCATATGTTTTTTTAATCTGTTGTATATTACTGAGGAGACTATAGGCATCTCTTCTGCATTTGCGGATTCTTTTTGTATTATTGAAGCTATCGTGATATAGCGAAACCATCTTTTTTGGTTATATTCTCCAAAAATTTTCATAGAATTTTCTTTGTGAACTCTAAGTGAATTATTTACTAAATAATAAATCAAATGCCGCTCACTTATGCCCATAGGGATATTGTAAGTTTCTGGGATTAGCAAACCTTCTTTAAAAGGAGAGATTTTATAAAATGTATTATATAATTTTGTATAATCTAGACCAAATTGTTGCGAAACTTCTTTAAAAAATATTTTAGTAGTTTCTCCTGGAATCAAGGTAAGAGCCTGCATAGCTGCTTTGGAGTGAGAAAGTTTGTATAAAAAATCTCCTCTGCTTAGATGTTCCTGCCCGATGTCAATCCATCCGTATTGTGGTTTTCCTATAAAATACAGCATATATTTATCGATTTGTTTGATAACTTCAAAATTATTAGTCTGCAAATATGATATAATATAGGTTACAGAACCTTTAGGAATATAAACTACTTTACTCGACTCTATGGGTTTAACTAAATGAAAAATAAGAGACAATATGATAATCAAAGCAACATCACATGTAATTAAAAAAGTTTGGATATTTTTCTTAGTTATCATTATAATCCTTGTATCTTTTATAGCTCTTTTGAAACATGGTGTCAATATAAACAATCTAGTGCTTCCAAAAGTAAAAATTGATAGATTATATATAAAATTAGATAAAAAACTAATTGTTAGTGCTCATAAAATTGTGATAAAAAGATTATCAAGGGCAAATACTTCTTCTTATGAGATTGATAAAGCCATAAAGTATGTAAAATATCTACCACTTTTCTTTGAATCAATATCGCTAAAAAATATCACTTATAATGATGAGGTGGTAAATATTTTATATAAAGATGAGATTTTTTATGTAGATAGTAAATATTTGACTATCGATGCAAAAGTTTCAAAAGTTGGCAAAAACATACATTTAGATTTGAAGCAGATGATTTTAAAAGACTATGCCTTAGAATTACAAGGAAGCTTAGATTTAGACACTAGAAATAAAGTTTATAAATATAATGGTAAATATAGTATTTTAAATATTAATGGTGGATTAACTGCCAAAATTGAAGACGATAAACTTTATTATAATGTTAATAATTCTAGCTTTAATTCACTTGCACCAATAATGAAATATCTAAAGAAAAAAGTTTTTATCGAACCCTTAGCAAGAGAGTGGATATATAAAAAGATAGTTGCTAAAAAATATAAACTAAATTATTTAAAGGGTATGTTTGATTTTAAAACAAAAGACTTTTTTCCAAAGCTTATGAGCGCTAGCGCAGTTGCAAATGATGTTTTGATAAAATTTGCTCCACATGTAAAGGCAGCATATGCTAATTCTGTTAAGGTTGAATTGAAAAATAATATACTTATGTTTTACCCAAAAGAACCTACTTATGAGAAGAAAAAAGTAGGCATAAATGATATACATATTTACAATCTATTGACTACTAAAAATGGAATAGTTGTGGATATTAAATCTACTACACTACTTGATTCTTATGTTCACAATATTCTACATGCTTTCAATATAAATATCCCAATAGTTCAAACTAGTGGTAAAAACAATTCTAACCTATCCTTAGATGTGCGTTTTAGGCCTTATTCACTCCAGGCAAAAGGAAATTTTGAGATATATGATTCCAATTTTACCATAGCTGGAATCGATTTTTTTACGAAACATGCAAATATAAGGCTAGAAAATGATAAAGTTTTTTTGGACAATAGCAACCTAAAATATAAAAATATCTTTGATATTGACACTACGGGAAAATTTAATACAAAAAGCAGTGATTATAAAGGAAAAGTTGATATAAATAGTGTGCTTATTGGTATAAAAAATACGCATCTGCTAAGTATTCACAACTTAAAAAATCAAAATATTAAATTAAATTTTGGTACAGATAAAACTTCTATTTTGCTGAGAGATTTGGAAACAAAATTGACTTTTCAAACTAATCATAATATCTTTGAAATCAATAATTTGCTTAAATACAAGCCTTTTTCATCGCTTTTGAAAAAGCAAAAGTTTAGTAAAGGAAAATTAAAAATCTATACTAAGCATTTCGACACTTTTGATGCAGATTTAAATATCTCTGGAGTAAGCACGCCTTTTGCTGATAATAATAAAACACTCAAAGATTTTAATATCAAAATAGACATAAATGGCTCTGCAATTAAAGCCAATGCAAATGATGATAAAATTAAATTTATTTATGATAAAAATATCATATTAAACCTAAAAGATATCAACATTTTACTCGATTCAAACCAGACAAAAACAAAAACAAATCAACTGGTTTCGATAAATGGAAAAGATATAAGATTTGTGAGCACTGACCTTAATATGACAGTTTTAAGTGATAATTTTACACTCAATTTTGATAAAAATGAATCTAGATTTATAAGTGTATATAAAAATTCACAACTTGGATATGAACGAAATGCTACTATATTTTCTGCAAAAGGCTCCAAATTTGATGATAATTTTATAAACAATGTCTTGGGTAAAAAAATGTTCAAAGGAGGTGTTTTTAGCTTTCATGCAAATGGCAAAGATGATAATATTTTTAACGGAAAAGTTTTCATAAAAAATTCTATTTTGAAAGATTTTGCAACTTTCAATAACATCATAGCGGCTATAAACACTATTCCTTCTCTGTTTTTATTTAAAGACCCAAATTTTAACGAAAATGGCTATGCGATTAAAGAAGGTGTTATCGAAATAAAAAGGATAAACGATATTGTGGCATTTAAAAACATAAAGCTAGATGGTTTTAGTGCAAATATGAGTGGTTCAGGTTATATAAATTTAGCAACCAAAGAGATTGATTTGGAGTTAGACATCAAAACTTTAAAAGATATTAGCAAATTTATCAGTAAAATTCCACTCGTTGGTTATATAACCCTTGGAGATGACAAAAGTATATCTACTCATATCAATATAGTTGGAAAAATTGACAATCCAACAGTTAAAACCCAACTACTTCAAGATTCACTAAGCATCCCTTTAAATATCATAAAGCGTGTTATCCAATCACCATTGAAACTTTTTCAGTAAGCAGAATGTTTTAATTGTCGTTTGTTAAATTTTGGAATTTTCCTTTCTTTGCTTTTGCGTTCATCATCCATCCTTAGAAATTTAGGCAATTTTCTTCCTTTGACCACATTTATATCATCTATCATGCACTCTTTCGCTTCTTTTTCGCTTACATGTAGCTTTGTTATTATGTAATCGCATAAAAGCCCCGCAAGTCTATCTAGTGAAATTTGCCAAGTTGATAGGGTTTGTGAGTATATCCATTCGCTAAAGGCAAAAAAACCATCATAAACTTTTCCATCTTTAAAAAGATAGAGAACACTTTTTCTAAAGTTTCCGCTATTATAAACCAAATCCCAAAATCTTGCAAATCTTTTCATCTTTTGCATCATTTCATATGGAATCAAGTCATTTTGAAGTATATCATAAGGCGGTTTATCGCTATATACCATGCCGTGCATTTTATCATGCCTATCTATCGTGGTGCCAGAGAGTTTTTTGAGTATTCCTAATTGAATTTCACATTTTGTCATGGCATAGAGTTGGTCTAAATTTTGACCAAACCCCTCTAGACTTTCGCCAGGCAGTCCGATTATTAAATCTACATGTAGGTGTGCTTTTGTTTCATTGTCTAAAAAGTTGAGGTTTTTTTCGATTTTTTCAATGTTTAGTTTTCTATATATATTTGCTGAAACTTGAGGGTTTAGGGTTTGAATACCGACTTCTAGCTGCAAAGAAGCTGGCGGAAACTGCTTTATCCTCTGCTTTAGCGAGCTTGGAAAATTATCTGGTACTACTTCAAAATGTATAAAATATGGAGGCTCTTTAGATAAGAAAAAATCCATAAATCTATTTGCTCGCTCAATTCCTTGATTAAAAGTCCTATCTATAAACTTAAAACTCCGCACTCCTCTATCCCACAAGATTTGAAGCTCTTCTAAGAATTTTTCTATTTCTATGTTTCTCACTTTTTTATCCAAAGATGAAAGGCAAAATTCACAAGAGTAAGGGCATCCTCTGCTAGCTTCAACATAAACATACCTGTGTGCGATATCTTCATCGCTATAGTGCCGATAAGGCATCTCTATCTCATTTATATTCACCATGGAAGCTTTGATTATCTTCTGCTTTGGTGGGTTTTGCTCTAGTATGTCTTTGCATAATTCATAAAATACAACATCCCCCTCTCCTTGCACGACATAATCACTAGCACTAAAATCAACTCTATGTGGCAAATAACTAGCTTCAGGCCCTCCTATTATGATGATAATTTCTGGGGCTATCTTCTTCATAATCTTTATAAACTCACTAACTTCTATGGCATTCCAGATATAAACGCCAATTCCTACAATCTTGGGCATTTGAGCTAAGGTTTGCTCTACCGCATCTTCAATGCTAGAATTGATGATAAATTCTAAGATTTTTGCGTCACTTTGTAACTCTTTAAGATTTGCAAAGAGACATCTAAGTCCTATGGAAGTATGAGTATATCTGGCATTGAAAGTGCAAAGTATGATGTCGCTCAATTTACCTTTGCCTTTGCTCTTATGGTGTCAGTCAAAAAAATCGCACCTGAGTGTTTTTGTAAAAATGGCTCAAGTCCCAAAGCTATATCGTTTGCTTTTTGTTCGTCAACAACGCTCATAAGCATAACCAAGGCGTCTTCTTCGTTAAAAAGCAAGTGCCCCTCGTGAAAACCGTGACTTCCCATACCCTCGAGGTTGTGAAATATCGTGTAACCCTTGATGTCAATCTTGTCCAAAATCCTCTTTAGCATCTCAAGATTTGAACCTTCTGTTATAATTTCCACTTTTTTCATCTTTTGCATTAACATGAGACTTCTCCTAAGCTTTCAAATTTTATTTTTTTCCAACTACATGTGTTTCCATGATAGTAAAAAAAAGCTTCTTCTTTTCTATCTATAAAGATCATTTTTATCCATTCATTATATACTAATTGTGATACTTTTTTTATCTTATCTATAGCTATTCTATACTCATAAAAAGGCGCATCTACAAATGTTATCAATCTTATAGGCTCATGATAAATTTTGCCTTTTAAATGTACACTTTGTGCAGCTAATCCTGTTCTTAAATCACTCATATTTCCGCTAATCACACCAAGACGCCCAACAACATTGTGATATATTTTGCTTTCGCTGCCAAAAGTTTTATTATCCAAAGATGAGAAAAAATGTTCCATATTTATCCACTCTGCGATAACAAGTGGTGCCGAAAGAATGATTTCAAGGTAGTAACCAATCTTATCTTTTTTATAGTCATATGAGTGTAAAAAAACTCTATTGTCAAATTTGATACTTTTGCTTATATTTCTTGGTCCTATTATAAAAGAGTGATTAGTGGCAAGTCCCCATTCAGGTCTTGTTTGAGACCAATCTTGAGTATTTCTTTGCATAAATTTTAAAGCTTTTTTTTCATCTAATTTCTCACCAAGGGGGAGTCTTTTTGCTCTTTGAAGTGCGGAATTTTTAGTCGCTTTATCTAGTATCTCTTGCAGATTTTTTATCTCGTTTATTTTATCATCTGGAATATCTCGTGGTTGAATCAAAACTTTATCGCTTACGGTATTGTGAACGGCACTTATAAACACTGTATTTTGAGGTATGTTTATCTCTGGCTTTAATTCTTCTCTAATTTTAGGTTTATTTAGTATATAAGTCATGACCCTAGCATTTATATCGCTACTTTTTCCTCCACATGCTCCACAATCAAGTGCAGATTCATAAGGATTATTTTCGGAACTACTTTCATGACCACAAAGCACAACAATAGGAGCAAAATAATCTGTCAATCCAGTTAAAGCAAGAGCATTTTTAGCATAAAATAGTTGTTCCTTAAAAGTAAAACCAACTTTAGAGAGTTTTTCTATATGTTTTATTTTGTGAAAATATGAAATTTGGTAATCATTTTGTAGCAATTGTTGCAATCTCACTTCTTCATAGTGCATTAATCCTAGTTTTAAAGCTAATCTTGTTTTAGGCTCAATCACTCCTTTTTGCAAATTGATTTTGTTTTCATGAGATGTTATGATTTGTAAAAAATCATCTAATTCTTCTTCTAGATTTGATGTATCAAGAGCATAATTTTCTTTGATTGCTTGCTTTATGATTTCGATTTGTAGATTTTTTATTTTAGATAAAATCTCTTCCTTTGGGTATTTATCAACCAAAAGTTTTGCATCATAATCTTCGTTAAATACCTTTTTTCTTATTGGCATATATAAGTTTGGCCATATGCTTTTTCCAAAAAAATCAAATCCAAACAATAGCCCAATAGTTTCAACAGTTATGTATGCTGACATAGTATTGTATTTTAAGTCATGATAGATATGTTTTAATACTTTTTTTAGTTTTATGCTTGGTAATTCATCGCCCTCTTGAAATCTATAAACTATGTTTTTTGGTTTAACTATAGCTGGACATAAATCTGATTCGTGTTTCTTTGATATATCTATTAGCTTTAAAGGTATGCCAAAAAAACCGCCAATTCCGAAAGTCTCAAAATTTCCAACTTCTTCGATATTTCTTCTTATGCTCTCGCTTCTAGTGTCAATACAAAAGAAAAGTTGTGCGTCTATTTGGACTTGCTTATTCTTCTTTAAATTTGGTAATATATCTATCATTATATTTTCTATATAATTTTCTTCCATAGCTTTTAGATAGATAAAACCTTCATGCTCATGATAATCTTCTATATTTTCTAAGAGTAAATTATAATCTTCAAAATTTTGGTCAAAGTTGTTCAATAATTTAGATAAAAAATCAGCATTAATTTCTATATAATTTTGATTGTATGCCAGTATATAATCTTCATATAAATCTAAGATACTGTTTTTTTCTTCAGAAATCTCATATCTTTCTATAAAATTTGGTAACATTTTACCAGAGTGATATTGCAATCTCAAAAAACTCTCTTTTTTGGATAGTTCTAGCTTTAATCTTTGAAAATCAGGAAAATATCCAATGCTTTTTTTAGCCTTTTTAAGATACATGTACAGAAAATACAACCGTATAGCTAAAAATTCTTCTAAAAAAGCTGGCGACTTCTTTTGATATGTATATTCTTTATTTGTGCTTCTCCATCTTAAAAAACCAGTCCAACCATGCAGTTTCCCAAATTGCAATATAAAAAAACTTTCCCACTCATGTTTTGGTATTTTTAATTCGTTTAAAACCCAAAATATGATATCTTCAGGTTTGTCACTTAGCGTTAAAATTCTACAAATCTGCAAAGAATTACTAAAAAATTGTTTATCTTTTTTAATCAATCTTTTCCAAGCGTAAAACATACCTTTTTCACTTTGAGCCGGTTTCCAGGTAGCTTGACCTTCATCTAAGTGTCTCATGGCTACCTTGTTCAACTTTATATTCATCTCTTGGCAAAGATTTGTCCCATATAAGCTATCCAACGCATCGCAAAAGCCAAATTTTACACCAAGTTGTTTTGTTTCTTGAAGTTTGCAACTGTTTGACATCTTCTTTTTTATAGTACTGTTAATTTTGTGTTTTATATCCTGTGCAAAATCTAGTTTTTTTAGATTTTTTGTATTTAAAAACAGATGCAAAAAAAGTTTTTTATATCTATCGTCCAGACTGTTTTTTTGGCAATAGTGCTCTATCTCACATTCTAATTTGTCTATTTTTATTTTGCCTTGTTCGTAAAAATCTTGATATTCCTCTCTTGACAAAAATTTCTTATTGTGAAAATATACTTCTGCTTCTTTTATAGCTTTTTCAAAGTGCATATTTTCAAAACCATGCAAAGGATTGTGATGTATAAATGAAGTCATAGGCCAAAAATTATGAAAAAGATCAACGGCATTTTCTATAAGGGAGTTTATGTATAAAATTTCTTTATTTGATACTATCATAGCGCTAGTCCTGTGGTTTGAATAGAGTAGAATATAAAAGTTCCCGCGCTTGCTAAGGCCAATAAAATCAAGATACTCATCTGAGTTATATTTATATCTTTGTAAATTCTATTTTTATTTTCAACCCCATATATCAACCACTCTATAACTTTTATAGAACCCCAGTTTATAAATACCCAAGAAATTATCAAGACAAGACCATAAATCACGGGGAGCCCTGAGAGTTCAATTTCAAGCATCTCATAACCTAAAAAAAGTAGTGATGACGATACGCCCATAAGTGAGAGTATAAACAGTATGGAAAATCTTGGCATAACATTTCCAAGCCCACTTAGGCTTTTTTGATGGATTATCAGAAATTGAGATTGTAAAAAACAAAAAAGTGCCAAAAATGAAGCTAAAATTGGAATCTTTATAATCATATACTCTAAAATATCTCCACCCATAAGAGACCAAAGAAGAGATAAAGAGCCGATTATCGTATAAAGATAGATAGCAAAAGTTTTCAAATTGTTTGTTCCAAGCAACCTAAAGCTATAGAAAAATATGGTAAAAATACTCAAAAACTCTAATATTTGTGAGTTTATATCTATCTTTAAAAGCAGCAAGTTTCCAACTATAAACATAAGCAAAATGGCTATGGAAAAATATTTTGTCCTTAGTTTGTTTAATATTTTGTTTGTTGCTAAACTAAAAGGAAAAATAGGAAGTAAAAATATAATTAGTAAAACTAGATAATTCATCAATATTTTATCCTTGTGTTTATCGCTTTTGATAATTTAATCAATCTGTTTGATAATATTGAGCAAATATCCAATATATAGAACTCTCTTCCAAATATTCTGTATGTAAAATCATACATATCTTCAAATTTTGTAAATATTGATTTGTGATGAATTAACTTTTGATAAGAAAATATCCAAATAAAAACAATAAT
>JALUMJ010000212.1:250-19577 GCA_027040375.1 Campylobacteraceae bacterium | reverse complement strand
ATCAGTTGAGCCATCATCTATAACGATAATTTCATCGATACTATAAGTTTGATTAAGTATGGAATTTATCGCATCACTAACTAGTGTAGCTCTATTAAAGGTTGGAATTATAGCTGTGATTTTCAAACAAACTCACGGTTTATAAATTGGTATATATGAATCAGATATGATTTGTGCCAAATTATTGCTAAGCACTTCATATCCTTTTGCATTAGGGTGCACTTTGTCTATTTTTAGGGTGTCATCGTTTAATATCTCTTGCAGTGAAGTGTCGTCAATTGGTATATTGTACTGTGTTGCCAATTCATCATAGAAACTTGCGGTACTTAATGTTAAAAATTCTACATCAGGAACACCAATTAAAATAACTTGTATCTTTTTTGCCTTAGCAAGCTCTATCATTTTTGCGATATTTTCTTTTGTTTTTTTGAAATTTTTTCTCTGTATTATGTCATTTCCACCTTCACAAAGAAGCAGTATATCTGGATTGTATTTTGCTAAAACTGACGGTAATCTAGCCAATCCTTCGCTTGATAATTCTCCGTTTACTCCAGCATTTATAACTTCAACTTGAAGCAAATCAGATAGTTGCGAAGGGTAGTTTTTACTCGAATCTACTCTATATCCATAAGTTATACTATCTCCAAAAGCTAAAATTTTTGTATTCATAGGCAGTGTAACAACTCCATCAAAAGTTTCTTCGTTTGGGTTAAAATAGTTATAAGTAAAAAAGGCAACAAGTGCTATGATTATTAGTTTTAATATGCTCATAATTATATTCTCCCATCATATGCAGATAAAAATAGAACTTCTAAATCTTGTGCGTTTATCTTTTTAGCATTTGTTGAAGTTGATGGGTCTTTAAATGCTAATTCTCCAATCTCTTTTGCTTTATCATTGCTAATCTTTGCAATTTTAAGAGTATGGGGAATCTCTAATTTTTCTCTTAAACCCAAAATATACTTTATAAAACTATCCGTGGAAGGATTTTTTATATTTAGATATTCGCAAAGCTTTATCATCTTGTCTTCAATGGCTGATTTGTTTTGCTTTAACGCATACGGAAGTATGATAGAATTTGCAAGTCCGTGAGGCATATTGTAAAGACCGCCTAATTGATGAGCGATAGAGTGAACTGAGCCAAGACCTTTTTGAAAAGCAGTCGCTCCCATCATAGCCGCCACCAACATGTAAGCTCTCGCATCGCAATTATGAGGTTGTTCATAAACCTTTACTAAGTTTTCTTTTATCAATCTTATAGCTTCAAGTGCAATTCCGTCAGCCATAGGATGAAATCCAGGAGCACAGTAAGCTTCGATGGCGTGAACTAAGGCATCGATACCTGTCCATGCAGTTATATGTTTTGGTAGATTATATGTAAGAATTGGGTCAAGAATGACGATTGAAGGTAGTAATTTTGGATGAAATATTATCTTCTTGGCGTGATTATCACTGTCGGTTATGACTGTAGCTCGTCCAACTTCAGAACCAGTTCCAGCCGTTGTTGGGATTGCTATAGTTTTGGCGATTCCGTTTTCATCTGCTCTGCTCCAATTATCACCAACATCTTCAAAATCCCATACACTAAGACTTTGCCCTGACATAAAGGCGATAGTTTTACCTGCATCTAACGCACTTCCACCTCCAAACGCGATAACACCATCATTTTCATTTTCTATGTATTTTTTAACCCCATTTTGCACATTTTTACCAGTTGGGTTTGGTTGCACATCACTAAATATGCAGTAAGAAATATCTTTTGATTCAAGTGCATTTTTCAAATCTTCCATGATAGGAAGTTTAACCAATGCCTCGTCTGTTACGATAAGAGGTTTTTTTATATTTAATTGTTTTAACGCTTTTGCTATATCTTTTATCCTGTCATTTCCAAACCAAACAGTAGTAGGGTAGTTCCAATTTGTAGTAGGTAGCATTTATATTTCCTTAAAATGAATTGATTTTGCACGAGTAACTTGGTCATATCCAAAAATCGAAAGCGAGATGCCTCTTCCTGTGTCTTTTACACCAGTCCACGCAAGTCCAGGGTCAAGATAGTCACATCTGTTCATAAATACCGTTCCAGTTTCTATAAGTTTTGAGAGTTCTTCTGCTTTATTCATGTCTTTTGTCCATAAAGATGCGGTTAAGCCGTATTTGCTATCATTCATCAACTTTATAGCCTCTTTGTCACTGCTAACTTTCATGATGCCTACGACTGGCCCAAAACTTTCTTCATTCATCACAGACATTGAGTGGTCAACATCAACCAATACTTGCGGTGCAAGATAAGGCGTGCCTTCTTTTGAAGCAGGAAATAAATTTTCATCAATTAAAGCTTTTGCCCCACTTTGGACAGCTTCTCTTATCTGTTTTCGTACAAAATCACTTGCTCCTACTTTTACCATAGGACCTATATTGGTTTCACTTAAAAGTGGGTCGCCAAGCTTGTATTGTTTTGTTAATTTTACAAATTTTTCTACAAATTCATCATAAAGTTTAGCATCAACATAAATTCTCTCTATCCCACAGCATGATTGTCCAGAATTAAAAAATGAACCATCAACCAAATTTGAAACACTATAATCCAAATCCGCATCAGCTCTTACATAAGCAGGATCTTTTCCACCAAGTTCTAATCCGCAAGGGATGAATTTTTCTTTTATAGCATCTTGAACAGCAATTCCTCCACCAACAGAGCCAGTAAAAAATACTCCATCAACTCTTTTATCTTCAAGCAAAACTGCACTATCTGCATGGTTTAAATATAGTAAACTAAAAACACCCTCAGGCAATCCAGCTCTTTTAAATGCTTCTTTATACTGTTTAGCAACAAGTGGAGTTTGTAAAGAGTGTCTCAATACAACTGCATTGCCAGCTAAAAGTGCGGGAACTAAAACATTTACAGAAGTTAAAAACGGATAATTCCAAGGGCTGATTAGGCAAATAACTCCGAGAGGCTCTTTTACTATTTTTCGCTCAAATCCCTTTATAGGTTTTGGATAGTATGGTCTTAAACTCTCTTTTGCCAAATCAAGTAAATACTGAGCCCTCTCTTTAAATCCATTTATCTCAAAACCACTTTGGCTTATGGGTCTGCCCATCTGCAATGTTATCTCTCTTGATATTTCATCTTTTTTAGAGACTATTTCATCTATAAATTGTTGTATATAGCCAATTCTTTTTTCAAGAGGAATTTTTACCCACTCTTTTTGAGCATCTTTTGCTTTTTGTAAAGTTGTGTTTATATCTTCTTGTGTGTTTAATTTATCTTCAAAATAAACCGAATTATCTATCGGTGTGATTGTCTGAAAAGTTCCCATTTTTTCCCTTTCTATATGATTTCAAAATATCTATTTAATTGCCAATCTGTTATCGCCTTTAGCTGTTCACTCTCTTCCCACTCTCGACTCATGCTATAATGATCTACAAAAACATCGCCAAAAATCTCTCTTGCAGTGCTTGACTTTTTAAGTTTTCTAGCTGCCTCTCCAAGAGTGCGAGGAAATGAAAACTCTTGCGAAAGTTCTGCTTCATAAGCATTTCCAGCTATAGGTTCGGTTGGCTCAATTTTATTTTTTATACCCCAAATTCCACTACCAAGCGCAGCACTTAAAGCTATATAAGGGTTTATGTCTGCCGCTGTTACTCTATACTCTACTCTTTGTGATTTTTCACCACCATTTATAGCTCGAAGTGCACATGTACGGTTATCAACTCCCCAAGTAGCTTGCGTAGGAGCCCAAAAACCAGGAATCAACCTCGTATAAGAGTTACATGTAGGAGATATCATCGCCAAGAGTTCAGGCATCAGCTTTTGCTGACCACCTATAAACCAACGCATCTGGTCTGATATAGTATCTTTTTTATTTTTATCAAAAAATGCAGATTTTCCGTTCTGTGAAGTTGCAGATATATGCAAGTGTCCTGATTGACCAGGGTATTTGTTTGACCATTTTGCCATAAAAGTTGCCATAAGAGATTTTTGTTGTGCTAAAACTTTTGTAAATGTTTTAAAAAGCACAGCATCATCCGCAGATTTTAGTATGTCACCATACAGCAAAGCTGCCTCGATAACTCCAGGCCCTGTCTCGGTATGAAGCCCTTCTATAGGCATATCCATCTCTATACACATATCCATCAAATCATGATAAAAATCAGCATGTACACTATTTCTAAGAAGCGAATATCCAAACATACCAGGAGTAAAGTTTTCTAAGTTTTTATAATCTTTCTCTCTTACACTTTTGGGCGTTTCGTTAAACATAAAAAATTCAAATTCAGCTGCAGCTTTAAAGCTAAGCCCTATCTCTTTGCCTTGATTTATCACTCTTTTAAGAAGCGTTCTAGGACAAACATCACTATGTTTTCCACCATTTTCAAAATCAACCAAAAATAAAAGAGAATTTTCTTCGAGTGGTAACTCTCTACATGTAGAGATATCGATTTGCCCAAGTGCATCAGGAAAAGCATCGCCCCAACCCGTTATAGAGTCTTTTGCGTATAGCTCATCTTTGGAATCCCAACCAAATATAACATCACAAAAACCAAGCCCACTTTCTAAAACAGAGATAAACTTCTCTTTGTTTATATACTTGCCTCTTAAAATTCCATCTATATCAGTAGTAGCAAGTTTGATGCGTTTTATGCCTCTTTTTTCTATCAAATCTAGAGCTTCTTGTGCTGTTTTTATATTCATGTATTTTCCTTTGAAATTTCCCAATAACCAGATTTTGGACTGCCAACTCTTTTGATTTTGTTTTCGTTTTTGAGTTTGAGTATATCTCTTTTGATTGTTTTGTCTGTTACATTTAATTTATCTGCTATTTGTAATATCGTTATATTTTTATTATTTTTTATAAGTTTTATTATATCATTATATCTATTTAAAGGGACATTTTTTGGGACATTTTTGGGGACATTCTCTTTTTTTAATTTCTTGAGAGTTTTGGAAATTATCTCAAGCATAAACTCTATAAAAGGAGTGCCCTCACCGCTAATTCCAGATTTTTCTAGTGCTTGATAGTATTTTTCTTGGTTATCTCTAATAACGCTTTCGATAGGAATAAATCCAAATGTACTGTTGTATTTATTTAAAATTACACTTTGCCAAAGCCTACCAACTCTTCCATTGCCGTCATTAAAAGGGTGAACAAATTCAAATTCATAATGAAATATGCAACTAACTACAAGCAAATGGTCATCTGTATTTTTTAGCCATTTAAACAAGTTTCCCATGAGTTGTGGCACTATATTTGGTGGTGGAGCTACATGTGTGACACCATCTTTATTGCCAACTCCCACATTGCTAAGTCTGTATTGCCCTGCATTATAAAGTAGGCTATCCATCAAAAATTTATGTGCTTTTAGTAAATCATTTTCACTTTTATAATTGTATTTTTCTAAATAATCATAAGCTTCTATAGCCCCTTTTGCCTCTGAAATTTCTCGTGTTGTTCCTAAAATAGTTTTTCCGTTTATCACATCGGTCACTTTATCTTCACTAAGAGTACCGCCCTCTATCTGTAAAGTTCCTGTGATGGATTTTATGCGATTTTTTTTACGAAGTTTTAGAGTGTTGAGCCCTTTTTTGACATGGTTGATTTCGCTAAGAAGCTCTACAATATCACTTACACTTTTCAAAATCTTATTTGTTATAGTATATGGTGGTTTGTAATTACCCATAAAATATCAACCTTTTGGATTATTGGACTGTTGTATTATATCTCAAAAAATTTTTATTATGGTAAAATTTCATCAAAAAAGAGAATTTGTGATAAAAAAAGATATAGATTGGCTCGCAGTGGGAGCTTTGGTAATAGCGATGCTGGTTTGGGCGAGTTCATTTATAGCTTTGAAATCAGCTATCGGACCTATGGGTCCTTTTAGTGTTATATTTATTAGAATGTTTTTTGCTAGTTTGTGTTTCGTATTTTTTATAAAACAATTTTTTAAATTAAGATTTACAAAAGATGATATCAAATATATAGCTATCATGACACTGTTTGAGCCTTGCATGTATTTTATATTTGAGGCAAAAGCTTTGCAATATACTTCAGCGGCACAAGCTGGTATGATAACATCTATGATGCCTCTTATCACGGCAGTTGGCGCTGGAATCATATTAGGCGAAGTGATAACCAAGAAAGTGGCCATCGGCTCTATATTGGCTGTCATCGGAGCTATTTGGCTAAGTTTGTCAGCTAGTAGTGATGTTCATGCTTCAAATCCATTGCTGGGAAATACGCTTGAGTTTCTTGCTATGGTGTGTGGCTCAGGATATGCTATCTCCATTCGTCGCTTGAGTGAAAAATTTTCAGCTCTGTTTTTAACCGCAATTCAAGCATTTGTTGGAGTGCTTTTTTATCTGCCTTTTGCGATTTGGGAATACAATACGATTGACATGTATTTCACATGGGATTCTTTTTTATGGACTGTTTATTTAGGTGTCATAGTTACTCTTGGAGGGTACGGCATGTTTAATTTCGCATTAGGTCGTATGCAAGCTGCAAAAGCAGCAATCTATATAAATCTTATACCAGTTTTTACAGTGATTTTAGCATTTTTGATTTTAGGGGAAAAGTTAAAATTTGTGCAATTTGTTGCTTCAGCAATCATACTTACTGGAGTTTTTATATCTCAAGTTCCAACTATAAAATCAAGAAAAAAAAGTCACATGTAAAAACTATTTTGTATTTGATATGCTTTTCATAAAATAATCACTCCCAGCTAATAAGTTGATTTTGCAAATTTGTAAAAATATTTTAGCTTTTATATTCTGCTTTTTAGCTTTTGCGGTTGCTAGGTTTGCTATGGCTCGGCTTAATTCATCCCCACTCGCTATTGAGTTATTAAATCTACCATTTGTTAGCTTATAGTAACTTTTAGAGGCTTCTACTTGTTTTGTAGAACTTTTTAGTTGAAAATTTAAAGAATCCAATCTTAAAATCGCATTTTTTATATTTTTTATAACTGCTCTTTTGTAATCAGCAAAATACAAAACCGTAGCATTTTTTTTCGCTCTTGAGGCTTGTCTCTCACTTCTTTTTTCACCGCCATCAAAGATATTGTATTTTAGTGATGCTCCTATGTAGCTTTGGTCTGCATTTGTAAAACCATTTCCATTTAGGTTTAAATCATCACCTTGCCTTTTTATGGCTCCAAAAAGTGCAATTTGTGGGTATTTTTTGCTTTTTGCTAAAGCTATGTCTTTTTTGTCTATTTTTAACTGTACCTTTAAAACTTTGATATCAGCTCTGCTTTTTAATGCTCTATTTTGAAGTAAATTTATGTTTGTTGATATATTTATATTTGGCAGCGATTTAACATCTGTTCTTTTTTTTGTCAAATATTCTAAATCATTTATATATGAATTTTTCTGCTCTTTGTATGATTGTATCATAGAAAGTATCTCGTATTTTTGAGCTTCTATCTTATATAAATTTGAGATATTTATGAGACCATTGCTATATAAACCTTTTGCTTTTTTATATGAGTCCTCTATGGCTTTTTTTGCATCATTGCTTGCTATTAGAGCTTTGTTTGAAGAGTAGATTGCGCTATAAAGTGATGCAATTTTAAGATATAATTTTCTTTTTAACTCTTTTGTTTCAAGTTTACTTTTTATGAATTCTAGTTTTGCTTTTTGTATGGATTTTGTGATAGCATATCCAGTGAAGAGTGGATATGTGATGCCCAAACTTGCATCCAAATTTGTTTTGGTTCCTATCGTTAAAAGCGTGGGTCCAAATCCACCTGCCGTTGGTGTATCGTTGAGCCTTATAGCATTTAATTGCAAATCAATAAAAGGTGAGTTTTTTGCTTTTTTTGCTTTTAACATCTTTTTCAAAGCTTTGGTTTGTTCTTGTTTTGATTTTACAAGTAGGTTATTATCTACGCTTTTTATCAAGTCGTTAAAGCTTGTTGCATATAAAAATATTGGCAATAAAAATAAGATATATTTTTTCAATTTTTTTCCTTAATTGGTTTAAATTTTACGAATAAAAGTGCGGTAAATAAGGAGCCTATCACCCCCCAAATAGCTGCACTTGAAAATACAGAAGAGAAGCCGTAATTATAACTCATAAATGTTTCATATTGACCAAAAGATGCAAGGGCTTGCTCTTTTGTGATTCCCAAAAAATTTTGAAACTCTTGGATATAAGACATCACAAATTCACTATTTTGAAGCTCGCTCATATGGGAGAAATTGATACTTTTAAAGTATTCCATATTATTTGTAGCTAGTGCTGTTCCAAAACTCCCGCCAACAAATCTGACATAATCCATCAATACGATAGCGAGTTCTCCTTTCTCTTTTGGAGCATTTTGTAAAAGCAAAACGGTAACAGGAGCAAAAAATAGCCCCATACCTATACCAAAAGGGATGGTAAGAAGTTGAGCTTGATGAAGTGGAGTATAATAATTTAAAGTTGGTAAAATAAAAATTGAAGTTAAAACATATATGAGCGTAGCTAGTAAAACTACTTTTTTAGCACCTATCTTGTCTGAAAGTATTCCAGCAAGTGGCGAAAAAATTCCAATAAATACAGCAAAAACAAAAACAGAGATTCCCGCATCCAGAGTAGGTAGCATTTTTATATGTTCATAATAGACTGGCAAAAGATAAAAATACTGATACATACCAAAACCCAAAATGAAAAAATATATAAGAATTCCATTTGTAAAATCTTTATTTTTAAACAGTGAAAAATCGATAAGAGTATGTTTTGAATGCATCTCGCTTAATATGTAAAATAGATATCCTATGATAGAGATAAAAAACAAAGCCCCTATGAGAGAGTCATTCATCCAACCTCTTTGTTGTCCTTTTGATAACATTATCAGTATAGCAATGGTTCCAACTGATATCCAAAAAAAGCTTATAAAATTAAAATTTATCCTTTTAAGATTTAAATCTTTTGGAAGAAAAATCATACCTGAAATCGCAAGAAGTATGCCAACAGGCACATTTATAAAAAAGACCATTCTCCAATTGTAGTACTCCGTAAGATAGCCCCCGATAGTTGGTCCAAGAGCTGGTGCAAAACTAACTCCAAGCCCAAATATTCCCATAGCAAGCCCTTGCTTTTTAGGTGGAAAATAAGCAAAAATCATGATATGACTTGTTACCATAATTAGTGCCTCACCAACACCTTGAAAAACTCTTGCAAAGATAATGAAAGTTAAATTATCAGATATGCCAGACATCAAAGAAAAAACAGAAAAGATAGCAACACCAGATATAAATATATACTTTGCTCCAAATCTTTTTATAAGATATTCTGTTATCAAAAGTGCTATGGCAGCGGCTATCATATAGCTTGTGATTATCCACTGAACGCCATACATGTCAGATGCAAGAGGTCCAGTGAGCTTTGGCACAATAACATCAACTATAGTAGTATCAAGAATCGCCATAAAAGCTCCTGTCATGACAATGATACTAAATATCGCCCTCTCTCTTGAGGTGATATCCCAACTATTTTTGAGCTTTTCTTGCATCTATTTTGTTCTTTTTATTGCTATATTTGCACTCATTCCCACAAGCAAACCTTTTGTTTTTGCAAGTGATATTCTTATCGTAAATCTTTGGTCAAGTTTGGTAAATTCACCACTAGCTATGTCTCTTGGAACGAGTGAAAAAGTTGAGGCAGAAGTAGGTGAAATACTTTGCACTTTTCCTTTGAACTCTTTATTGTCAAGTGCATCAATCTTCACCGAAACATCATCGCCTACTTTCACGCCATCGAGTTTCTTTTCTGAAAGTAAAACCTCTACATGTAGCTTTCTCGGATTTACTATAGAATACACGGGATATCCAGCACTTAGAACTTTATTTGTATTTATAAACTTTTTAGCAATTTTTCCATCCATCGGTGATATAAGAGTGCAATATCTTATCTTATTATTGACTTCTTGCTTTAAATTTTGCATTGATTTTATCTTAAGACCCATAGCTTCGATATTTTTTTCAATCTCTACGGTTTGACTCTTTTTTATAACCGAAAGTGTAAGTGCGCTTTTGATATTGTTGAGGTTCAATATGTAAGAATCCAACTCTCTTTTTTGAGATGAAATCATGTCTTTAAGAGCATTTCTAGATGTATAGATTTTTTCATAATCATTTTTCGAGATGAGTTTTTGTTTTAGCATATTTTTATATCTTTTTTCATCAAGATTTAGCTTATGGAATTTTGTTTTATTTGCTTTGATAGAAAACTTAATAGCCTCGATATTTTGTTTGTATGCGCCTATATTGTTTTTGGCTATCTTTTCATTTAAGCTTAATTCTTTAGTGATTCTTTTAAGCTTTAGCTCAAGTCCTTCTTTAGTCTTTTTGGTGGCATCAATAGTATTTGTGATTTTAGCTTTGGCATTTAGGAAGTCAATATCATCGATTTTTGCTAGTATCTCACCTTTTTTGATGCTCTCGCCTTCGTTTTTACTCATAAAAATAACTTTTCCATTAACTTTAAATCCTAAAGTTTTAAGAGAATCACTTTTAACAAATGCTGCGTCACTAACAGCATTGACTGATCTGTATTTTAGATATACAAAACCTTCATATCCAAAAAATATGATAAGTAGTAAGATGATAATGGTTCCGATTTTTTTCATAAATATCCTAATAAATTTTTATTTGTGAATTATATTCATTTTTATATAAACTTATTCTTAATTAAGCAATATTCTTTTATAATTTCAATAAATATAAATTTGGAAACAGTATGAAAAAAACTAAAATGGCATCTAAAGTAAAAGATTTAAAGAGAAATCTCATACTTGATGAAGCTTGTCGATATTTTGAAGAAGTAGGATTTGAAAATGTCAAGATGAATGATTTGGCTAAGAATTGCGGTATATCTGTAGGGCAACTATACAAACTTTTTAGCTCAAAAGAGAATGTCTTTCATGAATATGTAAGATACCAAATAAGGCTTTTTAGCAAAGAGATTGGGGAAAGATGCATACATGTAGTTAGCCCAAAAGATAGGCTGTTGGCATATCTTGAGCTAAAATTTAAAATTTTTAAAAATAAGAAAAAAACTTTGACGGATCCTGTCCTTGGTGATCCCCTGTTTTTCTCCAAATTAAATACCAAAAATGGCGATTTAACAAAACCAATATTTGAGTTTTTAAGAGATGAATTTGAGAAACTTGCAACCTTGCACAATCTACCTAAAGACTTAGATTATCAACAGGTGGCTTATGTTTTTAACTCTTTTTCAATGGGCTATATAGAGTATTGGTTAAACAGTGATGAGGAGCTAGAAGTTGATGAAAAAGATATATTAGAGAGATTTATAAGCGGTTTTATACACAAATAGAGTCTTAAAATGGTATAATTTAACTAGTATTTTCAAGGAAAAAAATAATATGAAACAATTTAAAAGAAGTGAAGTCTTAACGATTTCGTTTTCTCATTTTGCACACGATGTGTATAGCTCGTTTTTGGCACCGATGTTACCTTTGCTTATCAATAAGCTTGGTATTAGCCTAACTGACGCTGCTTTTTTGGATATCGCAAGGCGCATACCATCGCTATTTAATCCGATATTTGGTCTTATGGCAGAAAAAGTGAATGTAAAATATATAGTCATTTTGATGCCCTCTATCACAGCCATAAGCATGAGTTTTTTGGGTCTTGCAAACTCTTATATAATGGCTTTGATTTTACTTTTTGTGGCAGGTTTGAGTGCCGCACTCTATCATATACCAAGTCCTGTGATGATAAAAGAGGCTTCAGGCGATAAAGTTGGAAAAGGTATGAGTTTTTTTATGGTAGGAGGTGAGACTGCAAGGACTGTTGGACCACTAATTATCACGGGCGCCATTTCTCTTTGGGGGTTGGAGGGAACATATAGATTGGTGCCTTTTGGACTTTTAGCTTCATTTTTACTTTTTTTAAAATTAAGAAATTTCCAAGTACATTCAAGTTTTAGCAAAAAAATAGAAAAGGGAGACACTAAAAAATTCTTAAAATCATACACTCCATTTTTTAGTGCGATTGGCGGGTTTATGCTTTTTCAATCAGCCATGAAATCCGTTTTAGTTTTGTATCTTCCAGTTTATCTAACACAAAATGGCTCAAGCCTTTGGTATGCAGGCATATCACTTTCTGTATTGCAATTTTTTGCAGTATTAGGTACGCTTTTTTCAGGCTCTTACTCAGACAAGATAGGTAGATACAATATGCTTTTGATTTCATCAATTGTCTCTTCTGTTTTTATGGTTTTATTCGTATATTTTCACGAAGTAGCATTATTTCCGCTCTTGGCTGTTATCGGCTTTTTTCTTTTTGCAACAGGACCTGTCTTGATGGCAAGTGTGCAAGATTTAAACTCAGGAATGCCGACATTTGCAAATAGTTTATATATGAGTGTAAATTTCGGTGTAAGCTCGATAATAGTGTTTGTTGTAGGAAAATTAGGAGACAATATCGGCTTAAATGCAACATACAAGGTAGCAGCTGCTATGTCATTTTTGTGCATAGCATTTGTATTTGTATTAAAAAAAACAGCAAAGGAATCATAATATGGGTATAAAAATAGGAATTTTAACGATGTCAGACCGTGCTAGTGCAGGAGTTTATGAAGATTTATCAGGAAAAGCTATCATCGAAACGATGAATGATTATCTACTCAGTGAATGGGAGAGCCTTTATAAAGTTATCCCTGATGATCAAGGCAGGATAGAAGCTGCATTAAAAGATATGGCTGATGTGCAAGAGTGTTGCTTGATAGTTACAACTGGAGGAACTGGCCCAGCTGTACGAGACATAACACCAGAAGCGACTGAAGCAGTGTGCGATAAAATGATGCCAGGATTTGGAGAGCTTATGCGCCAAGTAAGCCTAAAATATGTGCCAACTGCTATACTCTCTCGCCAAACTGCTGGCATTAGAGGAAAAAGTTTAATCATAAATTTACCAGGAAAACCAAAGTCTATAAGAGAGTGTTTGGATGCAGTTTTTCCAGCAGTTCCGTACTGTATAGATTTACTTGAAGGGCCATTTTTAGAGTGCAATGAAGAAGTTATAAAACCATTTCGTCCAAAACAGAAGTAAAATCTACAGGAGTGTTAAAAGTAGCACTCCAAAGATGATTCTATATATACCAAAACTGACAAATGTAAATCTCTCTAAAAATGACAAAAAAAGTTTTATAGTGATAAATGCTACGATAAAAGACACTAGAAATCCGATACCGAGCGTCGAAAGATTTGTGTCTGAAAACTCTTTATAGTGTTTTAGCATATCATATCCGCTGACCGTGAGCATCACTGGAAATGCAAGTAAAAAGCTAAATTCTGCACTTATCTTGCGATTTAATCCTACGAGTAAGCCACCTATGATGGTTGAGCCAGCTCTACTAGTTCCTGGTATGAGTGCGAAAACCTGTGCGATGCCTATCCACAAAGATTGTTTATATGTTACATCTTCGACATGTGTGATTGTGTGCTCTTTTTCTTTGTAAAATTTTTCAACTATCAAAAAGACAATTCCACCAACAATAAACATGATAGCTACAATTTGCACAGAAAAAAGTGCCTTTATCTGATGCCTAAATATAAAGCCGACAATAGCGAGTGGAAGGTAGGCGACGATAAGTCTCTTCCATAGTTCTATCTTTTTAAGGCTAAATTTCTCCTTATATATTACAACGACTGCAAGTATGGCTGCTAGTTGGATGATGACTTCAAAAGCTTTTATATCAGAGCTTTGTGGCAATCCTAAAAATTTGCTTGCCACTATCATATGACCTGTTGAAGATACTGGTAAAAACTCTGTAAAGCCCTCTATAGTACCCAATATGATGGATTGAAATATATCCATTATCTAAGCTCCTCTAGCTCTTTTTCTATCTTATCAAACTTTTTCTTTGCAGTTTCTAGTGCTTTTTGATTTTCTTCGACCACCTCTTTTGGTGCATTTGCTACAAATCGCTCGTTGTTTAACATACCATTTAGTTTCATCATCTCTTTTTCTAGCTTTGCTTTTTGATTATCTAATCTCTGTATTATTGGAGTCAAATCTATATTTTCAAGTGGAATATAAACTTCTAAATTATCGCTTATGTCGCTAGCAGAATTTCTAAGTTTTTCATCTATAAAATCTATATTTTCTACTTTCGCCAAAAGAGAGATGTATTTTACTGCGTCTTTTAAAAGTTCTTTATCTCCAGTTTTTATAGAGGCAAAGTCTATCTTTTTGTTACCCATCTCTATATTTGCTTTTGCTCGTCTTATGCTAACGATTGCTTCTATAACAAGCTCAAATGTGCGTTCTGCTTTGCTATCTCTTGGTTTGGCTGTTGGATAGCTTTTTACCATTATGGACTCTGAGCTTTCAAGATTTGTACTTGAGAGTTCATGATATAAAAACTCAGATATAAAAGGAGCAAATGGATGAAGCAATTTCATAGCTTCTTTAAATATGCTTCCAAGCTCTTTTACGCTTGATTTATCAGCCTTACTAAGTTCTATTCCCCAATCACAAAACTCTCCCCATAGAAACCTATATAGCGTAGTTGCTGCGTCATTAAATCTATAAGCATCTATATGTTCTCTTGTCTCTTTAGTGGCGAGTTGTAATCTTGAGTACATGTAAGCTCCAAGTGGAGTTTTTATCTCTATATCATCCAAATCTTCAAAGCTTTTTTCATTCATTTGCAAAAATCTTGAAGCATTGTAAAGTTTATTTGTAAAGTTTCTTATCTGCTCTAGTTTTTCGCCACTTAGTTTTATATCTCTTCCTTGGACAGCTAAAATTGCCAAAGTAAAACGAAGAGTGTCTGCACTATATTCAGCTATAGTATCAAGTGGATTTATAACATTTCCTTTTGATTTACTCATCTTGGCTCCGTGTTCATCTTTGACTAGAGCGTGTAAATATATATCTTTAAAAGGCAATTCTCCAAGAGCATGTTCGCCTTGAAACATCATCCTTGCAACCCAGAAAAACAGAATATCAAATCCAGTGATAAGAAGTGAATTTGGATAAAAATCTTTCAAGTCGCTTTCAAACCATTTTTCTCCCTCTAGCTCACCTTTGTTTCCCCAGCCAAGTGTTGAAAAAGGCCACAATCCAGAACTAAACCAAGTGTCAAGCACATCTGGGTCTTGATAGATATTTTTGCTCTTACATGTAGGGCATTGTTCTTGTTTTTCTTCCTCACTAGCCCACTCATGACCGCAGTTGCGACAGTAAAAAACTGGTATCTGATGACCCCACCAGAGTTGGCGAGATATACACCAATCTCGAAGTTCTTTCATCCAAGCATTAAAGGAATTTATCCAATGAGCTGGATAAAATTCTGCCAAATGTTCGTTTACTTTTTTGATAGCACCATTAGCTATCTCTTTTTTCACAAACCACTGCTTTGAGATATAAGGCTCTACGACATTATGACAACGATAGCAATGACCAACTTGATTTTCATAATCTTCAATCTTTTCCACATATCCTGCATCTTGAAGTTTTTGCACTATCGGTTCTCTAGCTTCGAGTCTTTCGGCTCCTTTGAATTCTCCACACTCATCATTTAAGATACCATTTTCATCAAAAATAGTGATAAATTCCAAATCATGTCTTTTGCCAACTTCATAGTCATTTATATCATGGGCAGGAGTGACCTTTACACATCCTGTTCCAAATTCCATATCTACATGTTCATCTGTGATGATTGGAATCTCTTTGTTTATCAAAGGAAGTACAACTTTTTTGCCTACTAAATCTTTATATCTCTCATCATCAGGATGTACCATAACAGCAGTGTCGCCAAAGTAAGTTTCAGGTCTAGTTGTTGCTACTACTAAGTATTCACTGGAGCCTTTTAAAAAATATTTTATATGGTAGAGCTTGCCTTTATGTTGCTCGTATTCTACTTCTATATCGCTAAGTGCTCCATCGTGTGTGCACCAGTTAACCATGTAGTTTCCGCGAACTATCAAGCCCTCATTGTAAAGATTTACAAATGATTTTCTTACAGAACTCTTAAGCCCCTCATCCATAGTAAATCTTTCACGACTCCAAGCTGGAGAGATGCCAAGTTTTCTCATCTGATGAACTATCTCGCCACCACTAATCTCTTTCCACTCCCATACTTTTTTTAGAAATTCCTCTCGACCTATTTCTTCTTTTGTAATTCCCTTTGCCAAAAGTTGTTTTTCCACAACATTTTGAGTGGCGATTCCCGCATGGTCAGTTCCTGGTTGCCAAAGAGTTTTGAAGCCATCCATTCTTTTATATCTAGTGATGATATCTTGGAGTGTAAAAGTAAGAGCATGACCTATGTGTAGACTTCCTGTAACATTTGGAGGAGGCATCATGATACAAAAATTTTTGTCTTTTTTTTGTATGTCTTTGTTGCCATCTATCTCAAAATAGCCTCTGTTTTCCCATATCTTGTAGTAATTATCTTCTATCTCTTTTGGACTATAAACCGTACTCTTTTCACTCATGATAAAAATGCCTTTAATTTTTTAATGACGCGATTATACCAAAAAGGCATTAAAAAGTGCATTAATGATGCGATTTTTAAGGTTTTTTGATGTATCATAAGCAAATAATGTAGTTTTTGAGGATAGGAAGTGCAGGGAAACAAAAAGATATTAGCTATTATTTCTGGGATTATGTTGTCATTTTTAGTGACAATTATAGTTGTGTTGATTGTAAATTTTAGAGAATTTACTTTAAGTAAAGAGCTTGATAAGGCTGAAGTTATCGCATCTTTGGTAAAAGATGGCTTAACAGCACACATGGCATCTGGCACTATGAGTCAAAGAGAGCTTTTCTTGGAAAATGCAAAAAAATCTTCAAATGCCAAAGATATATGGATATTTAGAACAAAAAAAGTGATAGATTTATTTGGTAAAGGCTTTAGAAATGAAACTCTAAGAGATGCGATAGATAAAGAAGTCATGAAAAGCGGGAAAATCGAAACAACTTTAAGTGAAGATTTAATAAATCCAACTTTGCGTATTACGATACCCTATATTTCAACATCAAATTCAAATCCAGACTGTTTATCTTGCCATACAAATGCAAAAGAGGGGGATGTATTAGGTGGAATAAGCATGGTGTTTGATGTTGAGAGTGCAAGAATAGGTGGCATTGTTACTATATTAAAAATAATTGGTTTATCATTAATCTTTATAATGTTTTTTGTGTTCATTACAAATAAACTTTTAAAACCATATGTCGGTACTTTGATGACCATAAAAGATTCACTGAAAAAAGCTAGTAAGGGTGACTACTCTTCGAGAATTAAGATAGATGGCGATGACGAATCGACAGAGGTTTTTAGGTGGTTAAATACACTGTTTGAGAAATTAGAAGATACGATTAACTCCATAGAGAAAAATATCTCACTTTTTGTCTCAGATAGAAAACAAAAATTTAACGACCCTCTTGAAAAAGCGAAATTTGTCATAGAAGATATCGCAACTTTATATAAATTTAAAAGAACTATAGAGCATGACATATCAAAAGATGTTATATACCAAAGGTTAGTGAGAATCTTTAAAGAAGAGTTGCATGTTGCAGATCTTTCACTTTACGAGGTTGATATAAAAAAAGACATAAGAGTGTTGATATATGATGATACTCCTGAAAAGTTTTGTGAAAAAGCCGATATGCTAACAAGTGTAAGATGTCGAGCATACAGAATAAACTCAATAATAGCAAGTGATGATTTTAAAGGTGTTTGCCAAGTTTGCAATACAAATAAAGAGTATCTTTGTATAAACTATCAATTAGACGAAAATATATCTTTGGTTTTAAATATAAAACCAGAAAACAAAGAAGAGTTATTTGAAAACAAAAAAGCCATAGGCTATATAAAAAATTACTTAGAATCTGCAAGACCAGTTTTGCAAAATAAAATATTAACCGAAATTTTACAAAGATCAAACATGATAGATGGTTTAACACAGCTTTACAATAGAAAATATCTTAATATTTTTATGGATACAAAAATCAAAAATTACAAAGAGTACTCGCTGGCGATGATAGACATAGATTTCTTCAAAAAAGTAAATGATACCTTTGGACATGATGCAGGGGATATTGTACTAAGAGGACTCTCGGATATATTTAAAAACTCCATAGCCAAAGATGATATAGCCTTTAGATTTGGCGGAGAAGAGTTTTTGATTTTTCTATCAAATCCAAAAAATGCACTAAAAACCATACAAAAGATAAAAGACGATTTTGAAAATAAAACATTTAATTTAAACGGTGACAGTCTAAACAAAACACTAAGTGCTGGCATAGCTTGCTATAATAACGACGGCTCAAGCCCATGGCAAATCATAAAGTTTGCAGATGTAGCGATGTATGAAGCTAAAAATAGCGGAAGAAATAGGATAGTTTTGTATAAAGATATGGAAAAAGGCAAAACAAATTTAAAAAATAGTGATGAGTATT
Source organism: Campylobacteraceae bacterium (assembly GCA_027040375.1). GTDB lineage: Bacteria > Campylobacterota > Campylobacteria > Campylobacterales > Sulfurospirillaceae > JAADIZ01. The sequence continues at coordinate 1,150 of JALUMJ010000212.1, read as the reverse complement.
GAGGTAAAATGAAAAAGATAGTTTTTATATTGGTTTTTGGTTTTTCTTTGTTGTGGAGTGCGACTTTAGTTGTTGATAATAATGCCAGTCCTAATAGTTGCGAGGGAACCACTTCCCCATATACGGCTATTCAAGATGCCTTAGATGATTCTAGTGATGGTGATACTATTGAAATTTGTAAAGGCACATATGACGAAAATTTAAATGTAAATGAAAATAATCTTACTATAAAAGGTGTTGATGGACAAGCGATAGATGATGTCGTAGTTGATGGGGGTAGTGATAAAGCTATAATAATTGGTGGTAAAAATGAAACTTTTGATAATTTTAAAATAAAGTCAGATGCGAGAACTATAGATGCAAATAGCTCAGGTGGAGGTGGCTATACATTTAAAAATCTCATTATAGATTCTGGCAAAGAGGGTATATATTTAAATAAAGGGGATGACCAGATATTTCAAGATTTAAATATTACAGCAGATAAGGGGATTTACACAGATGTTAATGTTACAGGGATAAAAGATTTTAATGATATAAATATATCTTCTAGTGAAATTGGAATTGAAATAACAGCAGGAGGAAAAGTATCTTTTGATACTCTTGATATAAATAGTTCTGATAATACGGGAATTCTTATACGGGATGCTACAAGTGGAGATCATACATTTAACAACATGACGGTAAATTCAAAAAGCCACTCTATTTATATACAAAAAGGTGGAAAAAGTTTTACAAATCTAACTTTAAATTCTACCAATGGCTTAGGTTTAGCGGTGCAAGATACAGATGCAAATCTAACATTTTCAAATATAACAGTACGAAGTAACTTGCAGGGAATATATACAGATAGTAATGCCACAGGAATGAAAGATTTTAAAGATATAAATATATCTTCTAGTG
>JALUMJ010000212.1:0-240 GCA_027040375.1 Campylobacteraceae bacterium | reverse complement strand
CTATTGATATTAATAGTTCCAGTGGAAAAGGGATTAGCATGGGTTACTATGCTAGAGGAAACCACACTTTTAATCATATAAAGATAAATTCATCAGCTGACTCTATATATGCGAGAAAAGGTTTTGCTTCAATAAAAGATGCAAATTTAACAAGCTCTAATGGTTTTGGGATAGTAGAATATACTTATGTAGATACAAATATATCAAATGTGCAAATCAATTCCAAATCAACCGGTATTA
>JALUMJ010000211.1:16102-19729 GCA_027040375.1 Campylobacteraceae bacterium | reverse complement strand
CGTGAAATGGAGTAGGCACAGCAAGGATAAATACATCTGCTACAGTAGGCTTAATGTCTGCTTTGAGTTTGCCACTCTTTACTGCTGCTTTGACAAAAGTATCTAGTTCTGGCTCTACTATGTGAATTTCACCACGATTAATGATATCTACAGTACTTTGAACTACATCTACGCCATGTACTTCATAGCCTTTATTCGCTAAAAGTGCTGCTGTTGGTAAGCCTATGTATCCTAATCCTATTACACAGATTTTTTTATTCACTATTTTATATCCTTTATAAACCTTACTATTCTTTCGCATGCTTTAGCATCACCGTAAGGATTATGTGCCTTACTCATTTTATCATATTCTATTCTATCATCTAGCAGCTTTTGAGCTTCTTTTATGATTGATTTTGTCTGTGTTCCTACAAGTTTAACAGTACCAGCTTCTAGTGCTTCTGGCCGTTCTGTTGTATCCCTCATAACTAATACAGGCTTACCCAAACTTGGTGCTTCTTCTTGTACTCCACCACTGTCTGTAATGATAAAATGTGATTGACTCATCATATAGATAAAGCTTTCATATTGTAATGGTTCTATGAGATATACATTTGCCAAATCAGAAAGTATCTCTTTTACTGGCTTTTGTACATTTGGGTTTAGGTGTACAGGATAGACTATATCTATATCTTGGTTATTTATAGCTATAGTTTTTAAGGCTTCACAGATATTTATAAATCCTTGACCATGGTTTTCTCTTCTATGACCTGTTACTAAGATGATTTTTCTATTGTCATCTAGTTTATATTGAGAGTTTATAGAATTTATGATATTATTTTTTAGTTCACTATTATTCTCTATTTTTTTAAGTGCTAAGAAAAGAGCATCTATCACAGTATTTCCCGTAACTACTACATCATCTGTATTTTTATTCTCTTTAAGTAAGTTTTCTTTACTTGTAATAGTTGGTGCAAAGTGGTAATTTGCCAAGACTCCAGTGATTTGTCTATTTGCTTCTTCTGGCCAAGGGCTATATATATCACCTGTTCTAAGACCTGCTTCTATATGACCTACTTTTATCTTCTGATAAAATGCTGCTAATGAGGCAGAAGAAGTTGTAGTTGTGTCACCATGTACCAAAACTAAGTCAGGATCAAAATCACTTAAAACATTTTTCATACCCAAAAGGACATTTGAAGTGATGTCATAGAGATCTTGTCCAGGTTTCATTAGATTTAAATCATACTCAGGTTCTATTTCAAACATATCAAGTACCTGATCAAGCATTTCCCTGTGTTGAGCAGTCACGCACACCTTTGCTTCAAAATACTTATCTGCTTGAAAAGCTTTTACTAGGGGTGCCATTTTAATAGCTTCTGGTCTTGTGCCAAATACTAATAATACTTTTTTAATCATTTACGCATCCATATTTTCATATTATTTGCAATCCTCTAGTTTGTTTATATTACTATTGGATAAAAGTATATTCATCTGCTTAATTGCCACTGTTTTATACTCAAAGCAAAACTATTTAAACCAACTTTTTTTCTAAACCTATCGAATTCGACGGATTTAAAATTATCATTAGTATTTCTATTTCTAAGCCAGTTTCTAATGATTTCATTTTTCATCTATTCATAGTCTCCATATTTCAGGTTATCTGCTTCCAGTTCTCTTTGAAGTTCTTCATATTCAGCTTTTTTTCTTTGTATAAACTTTTTTGTAAGAGAAATCTTTTCTTTTATACCTTCATCTGTCAACAGGTATTTATATTTTAGCTTATTGTTTGCGTTTGCGAAGTTCTCTACTTTTAGTAAACCTTTTTCCGCGAGAGCTTTTATGATGAAGTTTACTTTTCCCACACTGTAGCCTATTTTTTTCGCTATTTTTGGTTGAGAAGTATCTTCTGTTATAGATCTAAGTACTTGAAGTTGAGTGTAATCATTTACCAAAAGTTATACCTTTTTTGTTGTTATTTAATATTTTAAATTATAGCAAAAAAATTCTTTTCATTTTCTGAAAGGTTGCAAGTGGATACTGAGATGTTAGATTTTAAATATTACATCAAGCCTATATTGTATTTTATCTTCTTACCCTCAAAAAGACAGGAAACCGTGGTTTAAAATTTTTCGTCATTTCTTTATATTTAAAAGTAACAATATCCCCTATTTTTGGTGGATTTTTTCTTTCTTTATCGCTAAAGCCTGAACCAATATTGAAAAGAACTCCATTTGTTAGTTTGCAGGTTAAAGAGCCTAGGACTCCCTTATATTTACCTTTTCCTTCTTTATAGCCTACGACTGTACACTCGGTATCGTAAAAACTCTTTACTTTGAGTGCTTTAGAAGTTCGCTTTGCTATGTATGGAGCATTTGGATCTCTGAGCACTACGCCCTCTCCACCTTTAGACTCTATTAAACTCAAAAAATTTTGCATATCTTTTTTTGATTTCAAAGGTATTTGTGGAATTATTCGTATAATATTACTCTCGTAGGGTTTAACCTTTTTTAATCTTTCAAAGAGATTCCCTTTCGCATCTGGAACTTCAAAGATGTTATGAGTTATCTTGCTCCACTCAATAGTGGGTATTTTATCTCTAACTATGGAAGATATATGGTCAAAATCTCCCCTTTTTGTCCACAACTCTCCATCTACAGGAAAAGGTGGATAATCTTTTGTAAACCATTGGGGCGCATGTATGATTTTTCCGCCACGACTTATAAGATGCTTCCCATCCCAATAAGCCCTCACTCCATCAAGCTTTTCGCTCATCACCCAACCACTAATATTTTGATCTTTATACACTTTCAGTAACAATAAATGTGGTTTTGCTCCAAAAAGTAAAAATGGAAATAAAAGTAAAAGGAGCACAAAACTTTTTAGTTTTTTATTTATTGTTATCTTGCTGTTTTGCACTATTTTCTTCCTTTAGTGTTATTTATATGCTTGACCAAATGCGACTTGGTTTGTTGTCATTCCTGACATGATGTTCATCTGTACTACATTATCTATATAACTTCACAACCGTAGCTATGGCTACGCTTCAAAAACCTGCCTCGTATATAAAGCGTTATTTTTTGCTCAGTATTGCATTTACAGTTATCAGCTATAAACTTTTGAATTAAATCAAACTCTTTTTTAATCAATTGTCTTCCTCTGGTTGTAAAAAATATATTTTAAATGGTTAGATTATACTTTATTCAATCTTTGAATTTTATTAGTAGTGTTAGTTTTTGTATTGGTCAGAGTCTGCAGTTTTCACGCTTCAATAGGTGTAAGTATGGCTCCGGATGCTGGATTCGAACCAGCGACCAAGTGATTAACAGTCACCTACTCTACCGCTGAGCTAATCCGGAACATTTATATTGAGGTCGAAATTATAGTAGAAAATTACTTTAATGTCAAGAATCTTTGTAAAAAATTTATAAAAAGATTATTGTTTATATTTACTCAAGCAAAAAAAATTATTTTTCTTAAAAGTTAATTTTATTTTTTAAGAAAAACTAAGGCAAAAAATACTAACATTATCCCATATTAACTCTTTAGAGTTAAAAATTTAAAAGGAGTTTACATGAACAAAAAACTTGCTACTATAGCGTTAGCTGGTGCTTTAAGTCTTCCTGCATTTGCAGCGCAATTTATCAC